>DASZXE010000524.1:0-6922 GCA_035546475.1 Kofleriaceae bacterium | reverse complement strand
CGGCGGCATCACCCAGACGTGCGCGCCGCGCGTCCGCCGCAGCCACGCCATCGCGAACGGCAGCTCGAGCACCGAGCCGAGCAGCCGCAGCGCCGGATCGCGCGCGAGCAGGGCGCCCAGGTTCGCCATCGCCGGCTCGCTCGCCGGCTGCGGGAAGAGCAGCCCGCCGACCGCGAGCCCGGCCGCGCGCGCGTGCACCGCCGTCGCGACGACGTGGTTCGAGCCGAACGCGCCGGTCGCCCACACCTCCGCCGCGCCCGACGCGCGCGCCTGGCCGAGCGCGACCTCGAGCGTGCGCACCTTGTTGCCGCCGTACGCCGGCGACGTCAGGTCCTCGCGCTTGACCCACAGGCGGCCGCCGTCGAGCGCGACGACCGGCGTCGGCCAGTCGCCGAGCCGCACCCACGGCACCTGCGCCGCCACCGACGGCAGCCGGCGCAGGAGCGCGACGTCGTCGAGCGACCGCGGCGTCAGTGCTGCTCCGGCACGTACTCGGGCGGGGTGTCGACGGCGCCCTCGCCGAACAGGAACGCGGCGCACTGCTCCTTCAGCACCTCGTGAGCCTTCTTCTGCGTCAGGTCGAGCCGGTACTCGTTCACGATCTTCTTCGAGTGCTCGATCCACTGCTGCCACGCCTGCTGCGAGATCTGCTCGTAGATCCGCTGGCCGAGCGCGTCGGCGAACGGCTTGTAGGGCAGGGCAGGCAGCTCCATGCCGAGCTTCGCGCACATGACCATCCGGGGCATGGCGGGGATTCGACCAGCCTTTCGCTCGCCGGGCAAGCCGCCGCGCGCACCACACCGGATCAGCCGCACCTGACGATTCCGTCGCGGCCCGGTGACGGTTCGCGTACCTTCGTGGGTCATGAAGGCCGCCGCCGCGCTCCTCGTCGCGTCCGCTGGGCTGCTCGCCGCGTGTGGCGGTGGCGACGGCGGCCCGGGGCTCGCCGACTACTCCCCGGAGCTGCCGCCGACCGGCGGCGCGGCCGGCGCCCGCGCGGGCGCGATCACCGACCCGGGCGAGCTCGTCACCGGCCCCGCCGCGCAGGGCCAGGTCGGCGACTTCGTCCTCGCCAACGCGAAGGTGAAGTTCATCGTCGGCGCGCCGACCCGCGTGATCGGCGTCGTCCCCCAGGGCGGCAACGTCATCGACGCCGTCCGCCTCGACGCCGCCGGCCAGCCGACCGACCTCGATCAGTTCGGCGAGCTGTCGATGGTCTACAAGGCCGGCCGCACGTGCGAGCACGACCGCATGGAGATCGTGCGCGACGGCTCGGCCGGCGGCCCGGCCGTGCTGCGCGCGACCGGCAAGTCGGGCAACAACGACTTCATCAACCTGAAGGGGATCGGCGCCTTGCCGGTCGGCGACGACATCGATCCGGACGTCGGCGACGATCTCCGGTGCGCGACGACCTACGTCCTCGATCCCGACAGCGATCACCTGAAGGTGTACTGGTCGCTCTACAACGACGGCACCACACCGATGCTCGCGCCGTTCGGCGTGCTCGCCGACACCGGCGGCGAGACCGAGGCGTGGCTGTCGCGGCGCGGCGTCGACCGCGCCGGCATCGACGCGATCGGCATGCTCGCCGATCCGGCGCCGACCGACTACGTCGTCTACCAGGCCCCGGGCGTCGCCTACGGCGTCATCCCGCGCTTCGACCGGCCGACGCCGTCGGCCGGCTTCCTGGTCGCCGGCGTGTCGATCCTGCTGTTCGGCGCGCAGAACCTGCTCGACATCTTCCAGCGCGACACCTACCAGCTCTCGCTGCCGGCCCACGGCGGCACGATGCAGGAGGTCGACGTCGTCATCGGCAGCGACGCCGAGGACGTCGATCGCGAGTGGCGCGATCCGGCGACGCTGGTCGACGCCGGCGGCCGCGTCACCTGGTCGAACGGGATGCCGGTCGCGGGCGCGCGGGTCGGCGTCTTCGAGGACACCGACGGCAACGGCGCGCTCGACGACGCCGACCTCGTCCTCAGCTACATGGACGTCGCCGCCGACGGCACCTACCGCGGCAAGGTGCCGGCCGGCACCCACTTCGTCCGCGCCGAGGTGAAGGACCAGGGCCGCTCGCCGGCGAAGACGGCCGCGGCGAGCGCCGACCTCGTCATCCCGGCGCCGGTCCGCCTCGACTTCACGGTGCTCGACGACGCCACCGGCAACACGATCCCGGCCCGGCTGCTCGTGATCGGCCAGCACCCGGCGTTCCCCGACCAGCGGCTGTTCGAGACCTACGACCGCCTCGACGGCGTCGTCGTGTCGCGCCACCTCGTGCGCGGCATCTCGACCGGCACCGTCGCCGACGAGCCGATCTACCTGCCGGCCGGCGGCCACTACCGCGTCTACGCCTCGCGCGGCACCGAGTGGTCGGTGACGTCGGCGCCGTTCGACGGCTCCGCCGACGGCCGGGTCACGCTGCGCCTCCGCCGCGTCGTCGACACCACCGGCTACCTCGCCGCCGAGTTCCACGTCCACCAGGTCGGCTCGCCCGACTCGCCGGTCGGCTCGCTCGAGCGCGTGAAGTCGGCGCTGTCGGGCGGCATCGAGCTGTTCGCGGTCACCGATCACGACGTCGTCAGCGACCTCGAGCCGATCGTCGAGGACCTCGCCGTCGACGACGAGCTGCGCGTCATCCCCGGCATGGAGATCACGCCGTTCGCCTACGGCCACTTCAACGCCTACCCGCTCGACGTCGTGCCGAACGCGACCGGCGGCGCGATCGACTGGGGCCGCGGCCACGACGGCTACGCGATGACGCCCGGCGAGATCTTCGCCGCCGCCCGCCAGCGCGGCGCGCGCGTCGTCGAGGTCAACCACCCGCGCGGCGAGGGCGCGCTCGGCACCTTCCAGCAGTTCTTCGACCGCGCCAACCTCCGCTACGACTTCACCGCGCGGTCGGTGTTCGGCGACTTCCAGCAGACGGCGGTGCCGAACGACTGGCTGCGGCTGCCCGACCAGTCGCTGTGGAGCGACGCCTGGAACGTGCTCGAGGTGTGGAACGGCTTCGACATGCGCGACACCGACGGCGACGGCCGCCGCGAGAACGTGAAGCTCGACCGCGTGATGCGCGACTGGTTCGATCTGCTGTCGCTCGGCTTCTACGTGGCGCCGGTCGGCAACAGCGACACCCACCAGTCGGCGCGGTCGACGCTCGGCATGCCGCGGACGATGGTCCGGGTTCCGGACGACGGCCCCGGACCGCTGGCCGACGGCACCATCACCGACGCCGTGATGAAGACGCTCGAGGGCGTCGAGGTGCCGCGCGACCTCGTGGTCACCGACGGGCCGATGATGGCGGTGAAGGTGAACGGCATGGACGCGATCGGCCGCCAGGTCGCGCCGACCGCCGGCGCGGTGACGATGCAGGTGACGGTGACCGCGGCCGACTGGGCCGACTTCGACACCATCGAGGTGTTCGCCAACGCGACGCCCGACTCGCCGGTCAGCGGCACGACGCCGGTCGCGCTGGTGCCGCTGCGCTGCTGGACGTCGCGGCCGCTCGAGACCTTGTCCGACAACGACCCGTGCCTGCTGGCGCCGATGACGCCGCAGCCGATGACGGTGACCGTGCAGTCGGCCGGCGGCAACTACAAGCGGCTGGCGGCGACGATCACGGTGCGGCTGACCGCGGCCGACATCCGCAACCGCGCGGGCGCGACCGGCCAGGACGCGTGGGTCGTCTTCCGCGCGCGCGGCGACAAGGCGATCTTCCCGATCCTGTCGGGCGACCTGATCGACGACACCAACCTGGCGACGCTCGTCGACGGCGACCCCGCGGCGGTCGACAACCTCCTGCGCAGCGGGCTCGGCGTGCACGCGGAGGCGTTCACCGCCCCGGTCTTCGTCGACTTCGACGGGAACGGGTACCGCGCGCCGTTCAAGCCGTGACGGCCGCGGCGCAGGCGCCGCGCTGAACGCCGCTTCTGCAAGCGCCGCCGGCGGATGGCTGGCGCGCCGCGTCGGTGGCGAGGCAGGCAACCGCGGGGCCGCGCCGGGGGTCAATCTGGAGACCCGGTCTTGCGAACACCCCTGGGCCGGGCCACCCTGGAACCTTCTACATGGACGCTGCCTCGACTGCCTCGACGACCGACACGTCGATCTGGGACCTGATGAGCCACGGCGGCTATGCCATGTGGTTCATCGTCGTCTTCTCGGTCATCGCCCTGGCGGTGGCCGTGGAGCGGATCATCGCGCAGTGGCAGTTCACCCGGCGGGCGCGGGCGCTCGCCGACACCGTCGGCCGCTGCCTGGCGCGCGGCGCGATCCAGGAGGGCCGGTCGGCGTGCGAGCGGTCGCCGTCGCCGCTGGCGGACGTCTTCCTGGTCGGCTACGAGCGGCTCGGCCGCGGCAACCCGGACCACCTGGCCGCCGCCGTCCACCGCGAGCGGCTGCGCGTCGCCGGCGACCTGCGCAGCCGGCTGTGGATGCTCGGCACCATCGGCGCGACCGCGCCGTTCGTCGGCCTGTTCGGCACCGTCATCGGCATCATGAAGGCGATGGGCCGCTTCAAGGGCGACGAGCAGGTGAAGTTCGCGATGGTGTCGAAGCCGATCTCCGGGGCGCTCGTCGTCACCGCCGCCGGCATCCTGGTCGCCGTCGAGTCGGTCATCCTCTACAACTTCTTCAACCAGCGGGCGGCGCGCATCGCGACCGAGCTGAAGCTCCTCACCGACGAGTTCCTCGAGCAGCTCACGGAGATGCCGCCCGACGTCCTCGAGGGCACCGCCAAGGCGAGCAAGGAGCACGGCGATGGCCGGCAGGCTGCCTGACGCCGACGACTACGGCGACGACGGCGGCGGTGGCGGCGGCATCTTCGCCGAGATCAACATCACGCCGCTCACCGACGTCTTCCTGGTGATGGTGATCATCTTCATGGTGAGCGCGCTCGCCGTGCAGGCCGAGGCCGACCAGAAGCAGCAGCAGGTCGACCAGGTCCAGCAGAAGCTCGACGCCGAGAAGCGCTCGGGCCTGAAGATCACGCTGCCGCAGGGCGCCGCCCAGGAGATCGATCCGAACAAGGCGAGCATCGTGCTGCTCATCCCGATCAACGGCGACATCGTCGTCGACGGCAAGACGGTCGCCGACCCGGAGCTCGACAACCTGTTCCGTCACGCGTTCGCCAGGGACAAGAACACGCAGGTCGTGATCCAGGCCGACAAGGGCGTGCAGCACGGCCGGGTCGTGAACGCGATGGAGCGGGCGAGGTCGGCGGGGCTGGTGCGGCTGATGATCAGCACGAGCGGCGCCGGCGGCCCCTGATCGCCCGGCGCGGCGGCGGCGCGGCGCGGCGGCGGCGCGCGCACGTGGTAGCGTCGGCGCGTGCGCGAGCTCCCTGCGTGGGTGCGCCGGCTGTCGACGCGGCCCGCGGCGGCGCTGGTCGCGCTCCTGCTCGGGACCTACGCCTACTTCTACCAGGCGGGCGGCTGGAACCAGAACTCGCGGTTCGACCTGGTGCGCGCGATGGTCGAGGACGGCGCGCTGCGCACCGACCGCTTCGCGAAGAACACCGGCGACGACGCGGTCCGGCGCGGGCACCACTACTGCGACAAGGCGCCCGGCTCGTCGTGGCTGTGCGCGCCGACGTACGCGGCGTTCTACTGGCTGTCGGGCGCGCCGAAGGAGTACGGACCGAGCTGGCTGGGCTGGGCGGCGTGGCTGTCGATCGTCGTCGCGGTCAGCGTGCCGTCGGCGATCGCGGCGGTCTTCCTGGCGCGGCTGGCGCGCGCGCTCGGCCTCGAACGCTGGGCGCAGCTCGCGGTCGCGCTGGTGTGGGGGCTCGCGTCGCTCGGGCTGCCGTACTCGACCTTGCTGTACGGCAACCAGCTCGCGGCGTCGTTCCTGCTGATCGGCTTCACGCTGCTCGTCGAGGTGCGGGGCGGCGCGCGGCCGACGGCGGCGGCGATGCTCGTCGCCGGCGGCTGCCTCGGGCTCGCCGGCGCGTGCGAGTACCCGGCGGCGCTGGTGATGGCGCCGATCGCGGTCTACGGGCTCGCCGTGCTCGGCCGGCGGCGCGCGTGGGCGGCGCTCGGCTGGGCGGCGGTCGGCGGCGCGATCCCGCTGGCGGCGCTGGCGGTCTACCACGCGCGCGCGTTCGGCTCGCCGGGCGCGTTCCCGTACGACTTCTCGGTCTGGAAGGAGCCGCACGTCGGCTTCATGGGCATCGGCGTGCCGAAGTGGCCGGCGATCCGCGGCACGTTCGTCGGCGAGCACCGCGGCCTGCTCTACGCGATGCCGTGGATCGTGCTGGCGGTGCCGGGCGCGGTCGTGCTGGCGCGCCGGTCGTGGGCGGAGGTGGCGGTCTGCGCGTGGGCGGTGATCGCCTTCGTGTGGCTGAACGTGTCGATCAAGCCGTGGCACGGCGGGTGGGCGACCGGGCCGCGCTACGTGGTGCCGATGCTGCCGTTCCTGGTGGTGCTGTGCGGCGGCGTGCTCGGCTGGGTGCGGCGGCCGCGCGACGTGGCCGCCGGGTGGCGGCGCGCGGCGATGGCGGCCGCGATCGTCGTCGGGCTGGGCGCCGCCGGCTGGAGCGCGGCGCACATGTTCGCGGCGACCGTGGTCAAGCCGGAGATCACCGAGAAGGAGCTGCGGCCGTACCACCACGTCGTGTGGCCGAACTTCCGGCGCGGGCGGTTCAGCATCTCGACGCAGAGCATCGACATGCGCGGGAACCCGGACCGGGCGCCGCGGCAGGCGTGGAACCTCGGGATGAAGGCGGGGCTCGACGGCCACGCGTCGCTGGTGCCGCTCTACCTGTGGTGGATCCTGTGCGCCCTCTGGCTCCGCCGCGCCTGGTTCGGCGTTCCGGCTCCCGCGGACGCTCCCGCGGACGCTCTCGCTGCCGAGCCCGGTCCCGACATCCCGACGGCTAGCTGAGCTGCGGCTCGCGCGCCGCCTCGATCCGCCGCGCGAGGTCGATGAC
>DASZXE010000523.1:0-2340 GCA_035546475.1 Kofleriaceae bacterium | reverse complement strand
CAACACGCCGCAGCGCGCGGCGGCCAAGGTCCAGGCCGCCGCCGCCGCCGCCGACAAGCGCAACCGGGCGGTCGATCCCGACGACGAGGTGAACCAGTGATGCGCGCGTCCACCATCGGCCTCGCGGTGCTCGCGCTGGCGTCGACGGCCGCGGGCTGCGGCGACGACGAGGCGCCCGCGCCCAGGCCCCGCACCACCGGCGCCAAGCCGGCGACCACCGCGAACGGCGCCCGCGGCGGCAGCGCGGCCGGCGTCGTCGCCTACCGCCGCGTCGAGGACCTCGCCGGCAGCCCCCAGGAGCGCGACGCGATCCGCCACAAGTTCAACGAACGCGACTTCACGCCGGACATCACCGGGACCGTGAACCGCGACCCGTTCCGCAGCTTCGTCGTCGCCCAGCCGGGCGTCGGCCTCGGCTCGGGGCCGCCGCCCGAGGCGACCGACCTCTGCCCGCGCAAGCGCCAGTGGGCGCGCAGCTACTCGACGCACGAGCTCGACCTGGTCGGCATCGTGTCGCGCGGCACGATCCGCTACGCGCTCTTCAGCGACCCGCACTCCTACGGCTACGTCGTCCACGTGGGCGACTGCGTCGGCAAGGAGAAGGCGCGCGTGAAGGAGATCGGCGCGAGCTTCGTCACGCTCGAGACCTCGCAGGACCAGGCGCCCAACCAGCCGCCGCGGCCCGCCGAGGTCCGGTCGATCCAGCTCCATCCGAAGGACCTCCCGATCGGCGACGAGACCGACGAGGACAGCGACGACGATCACGATACGCCGGCCGATCTCCGACGCCGGAGCGACGAGCTCCTGCGTGGCGGCGGCCACACCGGCGCACCATCCGCACCCGGCGACACGCCGGAGCAGGGACCCCCTGAACGAGACGGCCCACCCGGGCATCAGTAGCGACGCGAAGCAAAAATTTGTGATCCCCGAGGGCGCGGGGTGAGAATTGCGCCCGCCGCATCGGCGATCGATCGCGATCACGATGCCGCCTTGCGCACATCGACGGGGCGCCACGCCCGACGTCTGCCTGTTGTCTGCCTGTTCGTGACCGCGGGGCCTCGCCCCGAGGAGACTGCCATGCTCGAAGGAAAGCTCCGGTACTGGATCGTCGCGCTCGTCGCCGTGATCGGCGTCGCCGTCGCCGGCGGACCGGCACACGCCGGCGGCAAGAACGCCATCCGCGCGATCGCGATCGGCGACGATCAGGGCACGACCACGATCCGCGCGCAGGGCGGCGAGACGCCGACCTTCACCGTCTACAAGCTCGAGCGGCCGACCCGGGTGGTCGTCGACATCGCGCAGGCGACGCTCGCCGAGGCGGTGCGCGGCGACGAGCCGGCGGTGACCTACTCGGTCGGTAGCTGGGCCGTCGGCCAGGTCGCCGCGATGGCGGTCGAGGACGGGTCGAACACCGTCCGCGTGATCGTCACGCTGGCGCGGCCGGGACGCTACGACGTGAAGGCGGTCGGCAGCGAAGTCGTCATCAAGGTGACCGCGCGCGACCCCGCGCCGAAGACGGTCGACCCGGCGGCGCTGGCGTCGGCGCAGGCCGATGCGCAGCAGGCGCGCAAGGAGGCCGATGCCAGCAAGGCGGAGGCGAACGCGAGCAAGGCGGAGGCCGCGCGTGCGCAGGCGGAGGCCGACGGCAGCAAGGCGGCCAGCAAGGCCGCGATCGAGGCGGCGCAGCGGCAGGCGGCCGAGGACAAGGCGGCGGCCGAGCGGGCGAAGGCCCTGGCCGATCGCGCGCGCGCCGACGCCGACGCGAGCAAGGCGGCGGTCGAGGCCGCCCAGCAGCAGGCCGCCGAAGAGAAGGCGGCGGCCGAGCGGGCGAAGGCCGCGGCGGACAAGGCGAAGGCGGAGGCCGACGGCAGCAAGGCCGCGATCGCGGAGGCGCAGCGGCTCGCCGCCGAGCAGAAGGCCGCCGCCGAGCGGGCGAAGGCCGCGGCGGATCGCGCGCAGGCGGAGGCCGACCGCAACCGGTCGGCGATCGCGGAGGCGCAGCGGCTGGCGGCGGAGCAGAAGGCGGCCGCCGACAAGGCGAAGGCGGCGGCCGAGCGCGCGCAGGCGGAGGCCGACCGCGCCACCGCCGAGGCGCAGGCGAACAAGGATGCGATCGCGGCGGCGCAGAAGCTGGCCGCCGACGAGAAGGCGGCCGCCGACCGGGCGCGCGCCGAGGCCGACGACAGCAAGGCGGCGATCGAGGCCGCGCAGCAGCAGGCCGCCGCCGAGAAGGCGGCCGCGGATGTCGCGCGCGCCGACGCGGCGGCTGCCCGCCAGGAGGCCGAGAAGATCAAGGCGGACGCGGCGCGCGCCAGCGCCCTTGCCGATCAGATGAAGCAG
>DASZXE010000522.1:0-15585 GCA_035546475.1 Kofleriaceae bacterium | reverse complement strand
TGCGCGGCGGTCTGCGCCGACAGCGACGGCAGGCCGGGCTGCATCGCGGGCACGTTGCGGGCGAGCGGACGCGAGATCGTCGACGCGGTCTCGAGCGAGGCCGCGAGGCCGCCGAGGCCGGCCGGCATCGCGACGCGCGGGCCGACCACCGGCGCGAACGTCGACGACGCGCCCGGCATCGCCGCGGCGAACGCCGGCGCGGAGGGCGCCGCGAACGAAGGCGCGGACGGCGCCGCGAACGAAGGCGCGCCCGTCGGGGCCGACGAGACGGAGGTGGGCGCCGCCGTCGAGGCGGCAGCCGTCGCCGGCGGCGAGGCCGACGAGGCCTGGATCAGGAGGTCGATCGCGCGCAGCGCGCCGGCCATCGCGGGCGACGCGCCGACGGCGGCGGACACCGCCTGCTCGACGGGCGACAGCGCCGGCGCCGCGGGCGCAGCGGTGGTCGACTCGGCCGCGCTCGGCGCGGCGGTCGACGGCGTCTCGGACGAAGGAGCGGCCGCCTCACCGGCGGTCTCGGCCGCGCGACCCTCGCCGGTCGCGGACGGCGTCGCCGACGAGACACGAGCCTGAACCTGCGCCAGCAGCTCGGGCGCGATCGGCTCCGGGCGGCGCGCCTGGTCGATGCGCGCGATCGTCGCCGTCGACGCCTGCGCGGCGGCGGCCTGGCCGGCGCGCGGCGCGGCCATGCCGCTCAGCGCGGCCGGCGACACCATCGCGAGGCCGGCGAGCAGCGGGGACCGCTCGGCGACGGAGGCGAGGCCGGTCGACGACGCGACGCTCACCGCGCCGGCGACCACCTCGGCGGCGGCGGCGGCGGCGAACGGCACCGACGGGCTCCACGCGCGCAAGCCCTGCTGCATCGACGCCGCGGCGGGCGCCATGCCGGTGACCATGCCCGCCTGCAGGCCGACCGACGACGAGGCCGCCATCGGCGAGCGCCGCTCGCCCGCCATCATCGACGGGACCACGAGCTCGGGCGACACGACCGGCATCGCGACGTCGGCGGGCGACGTGCGCGCGCTCGCGTAGGTGCCGCGGGTCGTGAGGAACTGCGGCGACGCCTCCGCGCTCTGGCGGGCGGCGGCCATCCAGTCGAGCTCGTCCTGGAACCACGGACGCGGGAAGACCCACGACACGCCCGGCGCCGAGCGCTCGTGGTACGAGCCGAACATCGCCGTCGAGCGCGGGTGCATCGTCGACGCCGCCGACATCCACGGCGACGCGACGTGATCGGCGAACGCGAGCGAGCGCAGGCCGCGCGAGCGACCCGCGGCCGGGCCCTCGGGGGCCCAGCGCTCCACGTGCCGCTCGCTGGCGTGCAGCGCGGTCCGGCTGGCCGCACCATGGAAGGCGGGCCCCGAGAGCGCGGCGGCCAGAGCGGTGGTAGGTGCGCGGGATTCGCTCATCGACGGGCTCCGTGACAGGTCAGATCAGGCGACGATCGGGACGAGACGCCAGGGCGACAGACGAGGCGCTCAGCCGAACTTCAGACCCTCGTGGACGATCTCGAGCGTCTCGATCGAGATCTCGCTCTTCGAGGCGTCGAGCTCGCTCAGGCTCCACTTCGACGGCCAGCCCTCCTTGAAGGTCCAGGTCGCGACGACGGTCGAGCCGTCGGCGGCGAGCTGCTGGATCGTGCCGGTCGTGCGCGGGCCGGGTCCGTTCGCCCACGCCTGGCGCCACTGCGCCAGCTCGGGGCCGCAGAAGCCGCGCTTGAGGACGATGTTCTTCCACTTCACCGCGCCGACGAGCTGGTGGGTCGTGTCGTTGACGCCGCCCTCGCGGTACGGGACGACCTCGGTCTCGGACTCGAGGCCGCCGACGCTCTTGAAGAACCCATTCGCCTCGCCGATGCCGGGGATGTCGACGGTGACCTTGAAGCAGAACGCCAGGTACGGATCTTTGCGGACACCAGGGTTAGCGGGCATGTGTAGTTCTCCTCAGGGACTCAGGCGCCGACGTTCATTTCCTGGACGAGCGAGACCATGATGAACTCCGCCGGGGAGACCGGCGCCACCCCGATCTCGCAGGTCAGGATACCGTTGTCGATCTTCTCGGGCGGATTGGATTCTGCATCGCATTTTACGAAGAAGGCTTCATCCTCCTTCCCTCCGACGAACATCCCCCGCTTCCAGAGATCGGTCAGGAACCCGGTGACGCTGCGCGTCACGAAGTCCCAGGTGGGCGGCGAGTTCGGCTCGAAGGTCAGCCAGGCGAAGCTCAGCTCGAGGCTGCGACGCAGCATGATGAACAGGCGCCGGACGGTGGCGTAGCGCCACGCCGGGTCGGACGACGCGGTCCGGGCGCCCCATGGTCGGACCCCTCGCTGGATGCGGAAGGTGTTCACGGCGTCGTGGTTGAGGAGACCGACGTCGTCCTCCGTGACCCGCAGGCTCAGGTCCTCGGCGCCGACCAGCTCGGCGTTGGCCGCCGCCACGTGAACGCCGTGCTCCTTGTCGCGGGCGCCGTAGACGCCGGTCAGGTAGCCCGACGGCGGCAGATCGCGCTTCACGCCGTGGACGGTGACGCTCTTGATCCAGGGCCAGTAGAACGCCGCGTAGGACGAGTCGGTGCGGCGCCGCCAGTTGCGGGCCCACTCGATGACCTGGTTCGCGGGCACCTGCTTGATCGGCGGGTGCGGGATGTCGAGCACCGCGAACCGGTCCTTCTGGTTCTCGCAGATCGAGACCATCTGGTCCTGGATGCGCTGCATCTTGAGCTCGCCGGCGGGGCCGGGCTCGCGGACGTAGAAGATGGTCGCGTCGGGGCACGCCATCAGCGCGGGCTCGTCGATGGCGGCGAGGCCGAGCAGGCCCTTGCGCTCCTGCGGGCCGAAGTCGACGCCGACGAAGTCCTCGGGCGTGAGCGCGTCGGTGCCGTCGAGGCCGCCGGACAGCCGCGTCAGCGGCAGCGGCTCCGGCAGGTTGTGCGGCACCGGCGACTTCGTGTAGAGGTCCTCGAGGCGGATGAGCCGCGAGCGCTGCTCGATCACGCGCGGCGCGTAGCTGCGCGAGCTCGGGTGCATCTGCAGCCCGCGGAAGACCTCCTTCCTGTCCTTCAGGGTGACGTGGATGTCGAACTCCATCACCTCGAGGTAGGTCGGCGCGGCGGCGCGGTGACGGCGGTTGACCGGCGTCTCGTTGCCCCAGCGGATCACGCGATCCGCCACCTCGGTGACGACGATGTAGTCCGAGTTCTCGCGGTCGTAGATGCGCACGAGCGCGCCGACCTCGAAGCCGCGCGTCGACTTGATGTGCGCCTCGCCGGAGCCCATGTCGAGGTCACGGGTGAGGAGCGTCGCGGCCTGGGACCGGTGCTCGCACTTGACCCAGATGTTGTTGCCCCACTTGCCCTCGTCGAGCGCGCGGATCTTGAGCGACGGCTTGTTCCAGTCGTCGACCTGGATGTGCGCGGCGCAGTGGGCGTGCTTCTCGTCGAGCGGCTCGCCGGCCGGCGGCATGTGCGCGACGCGCGTGATCCAGCACGGCCCGCCGCCGTTGCGGAAGTGGGCGTAGACCGAGTCCGACAGGTAGAACTCGTCGGTGTAGCCGAAAGTCTCGACGAACTCGTCCCAGTTCGCGATGCGGACCGGCTGGTTGATCGGCCCGCGCTGGGTGAGCCCGACGAGCGCGGTGACGCGCGTGTCGGCCACGGCCATCACCGGCCGCTGGGGAGGCGTGAACGTGGCGTATACGCCCGGTGGACGGAAGTCGGCGGCAGATCGCATGAGCTCCTCGGTCACGCGTCGACGGACGACGCGCGGGCATCACGTGAGACTTCGGCCAGGTGAAACGTGACGACGAACGGACGACGAACGGACGACGAACGGGACGACGAAGACGGAACAGGGGACGGCAGACGGATGTTTCGGGGCGACGGTCGATCAGTGGCGGCGCGCCTGGTTGATCTCCCGGTTGATGCGGGCGATCTCGCGGAGCCACACGTGACGTTCCTCGTGCTCCATGTCGAGGATCGTGTCGAGCGACCAGTGGAAGTGGTACGCGATGTACGCGATCTCCTGGTAGAGCTGCTCTCGCGGGTACGTCGCGACCGTCGCCCAGACTACCCCGGGGGCCGGCCCTCCCCTCCCTCGGCTCCCTCACCGATCACGGCGCCCGACACCATGTCGATGTCGAATTCGTTGGCGCACTTCGGGCAGGTGACGTGGTGCTTGGGCGTCCCCTGCTCCTCGTTGATCTTGCGATAGAACTCCTGCAGGTAGGCGAGGTCCGTCGAGAAGAGGTTCTCGATCACCTCGACGGTGATGCGCTCGAGATCGCCGAGCGTGCTCACCACGCGCGACAGCAGGATGATCACGAGGTAGGCGCGGTTGGACTGGACGCGGTAGTCCTGCAACGGGATGATCTCGTCGCGCGCGGTGGCGAGGCGCATGACGCCGTCGCGGTGCACCTTGCCTTCTCCGTCGACGAAGCCCCTTGGCAGGCGGAAGCGATACTCGGTCTTGAAGCCCATGGTGTCCGGTGGATGGGGGTTGTTGGTGGGCGCACGGCGAGCGCTCGGCTCGTCGGGTGACCCGCTCGATCACCCGATCGAGGCACCCGAAAAAACGAACGGCCCGCTCCGTGCCGGTGGGCGAAGAGCGGGCCGACGTTATCACACCAGGCCGTCGTCGAGATCGGCGGCCGGGTGCAATCGAGGCCGAACTACTTGTGGTCGACCTTGAAGCGGAAGTCCTCGACCATGAACTCCATGGTCGCGGTGGCGAGGCCTTCCTTGCCGCCCTCGAGCTTGGGCGCCCAGTCGAACTTCTTGAGGCCGCAGCCGATGAGGGTGAAGGTGCCGAGCGTCGTCTTCAGCGACTGGTCCTTCATGTCGATGAGGATGTCCTGGAACTCCGACTCCTCGCAGTGACCGTCCTGGAGGATGCGGACCGCCAGGTCCTCCGCCGTCTTGTAGCCGGCGGCGCCGATCTCGACCTTGATGGTCGCGAACTCGATCGAGGCGTAGTTCAGGAGCGGCAGGCGGAACTTGCCGTGCGACTCCTTGGCGATCTTCGGGGTGATCTTGGGCAGACCGATCGAGGTGATCCACTCGGTCTTGAGGCCCATGACGGGGTGAACCTCGAAGTTGCTGGTCAGCCACGCCTTGGCCTTCTGGCCCATGACGCCCTGCGCCTTGCCGCCGCCGCCGAGGTACTTCAGGTTCTGCGCCTGCCACTTGGCGGTCACCTCGAGGTGCTTCTTGCCCTCGGAGGCCTTGAGCTCGGGGAGCTCGATGCCGGTGATCACGCAGGCGTTCATGTTGATGCCGCGCTTGATCTCGTAGTCCTGGTTCGCGAGCTGGACGACGGTGTCCTTCTCGACGCACTGCTTGTTCCAGACCGTCTCGACCCAGGCGAGGAGCGAGCCCGCCTGCGAGATGTTGAAGACGGCCGTGGCCTCGCCGATCTTGGCGTTGCCCATCATCTTCTTGGTGATGTAGTCCGGGCCGAGGGCCTGCGAGATGTCCTCGACCTCGTAGCTCGGGGCCTGGAAGCTCGAGAGGTAGCCACCCGACTGGCCATCGACCTCGATGTGGAAGTTGCTTACCGCGTACTGGCCGGCCTTGATCGACATGTCTTAGCTCCTGTGGAAGCGTTCTTGCTGCTAGCTCCACGGAGGCTGCTGAGAGCGATCACCTTCGGACCCTCCGAATGTGATCGTTCGCGGCATCCCCCCTGGACCCTGTTCTCTTGTGGGATTGCGTCCCCTAGTACGACGGCTCTCGAAAGATCCTTCCCTCCGAGAGCCGCCCTGCTTGGCGACGGAATCAGTGAGCGAGGATCACTCCTCGACGCCACCGCCGGCGGCCATCTGGCCGATCCGGAAGATGACGAATTCCGCGGGCTTCACCGGGGCCAGGCCGATCTCGCAGACGAGCTGGCCGGCGTCGATGACCTCGGGCGGGTTCGTCTCGGCGTCGCACTTGACGTAGAACGCCTGCTCCGGGGCGGTGCCCATGAGGGCGCCGTTGCGCCAGAGCAGCGTGAGGAACGACGCGATCGTGCGGGTGACGCGCTTCCAGAGCCGGTGGTCGTTGGGCTCGAAGACGACCCACTGGGTCGCGCGCTCGATCGAGGTCTCCACCATGATGAACAGGCGGCGGACGCTGATGTAGCGCCAGCTCGGATCCGACGACAGGGTGCGGGCGCCCCAGATGCGGATCGCGTTGTTCAGGAAGCGGATCGCGTTGATGCCCTTCGGGTTGAGCAGGTCCTGCTCGCCCTTCGAGACGTTGTACTTGAGGCCGAGCGCGCCGCGGATGATCTCGTTGGCCGGCGCCTTGTGGACGCCGCGCTCGGTGTCGACGCGCGAGTAGACGCCGGCGATGTGGCCGCCCGGCGGGACGAAGATGTTGCCCTTCTCGGGATCGTAGACCTGGATCCACGGGAAGTAGTACGCGCCGTACTTCGAGTCGCGCGGCTTCGGCAGCTTGTCGACGCCGCCCTGGATCGTCTCGGGCGAGTCGAGGATCGCGAACCGATCCTTGCGGGTCTCGCAGTGGCTCAGGATCGCGTCCTGGACGGCCGGCGAGGTGACGCCGGGCGCGCAGACGAGGGCGATCTCGTCGATCTCGTCGAAGCACTTCAGGCCGGTGCGGGCGCCCGGGCCGCCGTCGCGGCCGATGTACAGGGCCTCGCGGCCACCGCCGGCGGGAGCCGCCTTGGCGGTCTCCTTCTCGTCCTTGCCGCCGGTCTTCGCCGGGGCCGCGGTCGCGGTCTCGGGCGCGCCGACGTTGACGACGAAGCAGCGCGAGCCGCCGTTGTTGAAGAAGCCGTAGACGCCGTGGACGAAGTGCTCCGAGCACTCCTTGAAGTCACCGAACGTCTTCACGAACTGCGACCAGTTGGTGATGAGGACGGACTCGTTGACCGGGCCCTTCGACGACTCGCCGAGGAAGCCCACGGTGTTGGTGCCGACGGCCTCGATGGGCTTGGAGCCGCGATCGACCTCTTCGACGTAGACGCCAGGAGACAGGTAGCTGGTAGCCATGATTCAGGATCCTCCGCTTGCGATTTTTCTTCCGATGGCGGTCGGTCGTAAGGCCGGCTGGCAATAGGCGTGAGCTCTTCGCTCCCGCGCGCCTGGGCCCCTTGGACCGCTCGGTCGAACTGGTTGTTACGAGGAGCCGTCGCCCCCGCGTCGCCGGCCGCCGCCCAGATCCAGGCGGCGTGCGAACGGGTTCGGGTTGGGCCCCTGCTCACGCACCTCGGGTGCGTGGACATTCCGGTACTCCATCTGACGGGTCTTGACGCGCTGGAGCTCGGACAGCTTCTCCGGGATGATCGGCACCGCGGTCCAGCACTGGATCGCGGGGCGCACCGGCTGGTTCAAGCTGCCCCAGAAGCGAGCGAGCGTGCCCTCGTCGAGACGGGTGGTGAGGTAGAGAGGCAGGCCCTCTTCGGGCTCGAGGCTCTCGTCGAAGCTCTGGCCGCGCAGGCGATCGCGCGTGACCTCGGCGTTGTCGACGACGGTGCGCAGGATGAGGCCGAGGAGGAGCTGCTCGTCCTCGGGGGTCTGCGCCCACGCCGACACGAGGTAGTCGCAGCGCACCCAGAGGCGGCGGCGCCGGTAGAACTCCTTGAGCGTCCCGTCCTCCTGCGCCTGCTGCACGATCTCGGCGGTCGCGTTGATGTGGAAGCCGTCCGGATCGAGCGCGAGCTGGTAGAGGTAGACGGAGACGGCCGGCAGCTTGCCCTCGACGGCGTCGGGCTTGGGCGCGGCGTCCACGATGTGAACCCGCTTGTAGCCGTTGCGCTTGAACTCGTCCTGGAACAAGCGCGACAAGGAGTCCGAGGTCTCCTTGATGATGTGGTGCTGCGGCGTGGTCGTCATCGGTGTGGCGTCGTCGAGGCGGATCGCAGCCGCGGCCGCGGTTCCCTCGTCGAGCGGCCCGAATCGTGTGCCCAACGCAGGCTCACCACAAGAGCGAAATGCATCTTTCGACAGAGTCGTGACCGACCGTTTTTTGCCGCGGTCCTGACACGTTGCGGCGGGAGCGGTGAGGTCCCGTCGAAGCGTGGGGTGATACGGTCTCTGCTCCCGAATGCGTCTTCGCCATCACGTCTTCGTGTGCGCGAACGCTCGCCCCGAGCGAGGCCGCCCATCGTGTGCATCCCGAGGTTCTGACGAGGTCGTGACGAGGCTGACTCTGCGCGTGCTCGAGCGCGGCCTCGGCGGCACCGTCGCGGTGACGACGTCGGGCTGCCTCGGCCCCTGCTTCGAGGGACCGAACGTCGTCGTCTATCCCGACGCGGTCTGGTACCGCGGCGTCGGCACCGGCGACGTCGACGAGATCGTCGAGCACCTGGCCGGCGGGCCGGTCGTGGAGCGCCTGGTCAGGCCCGACGACGACGACGACGACAACGGCGGTGACGCGTGATCAGCAGGTGAGCAGCTCGTCGAGGTGGGCGCGCTCCCAGGCGCGCGCCTCGAGGTAGCGGTCGAAGCGGCACTCGTCGGCGAGGAACGCCTTCGAATGGAACTCGCGGCGGCCGTTCTTGACCTTGATGTCGTGCACCTGGTGCAACATCTCGTGGAAGACGACGGCCTCGACGAAGAAGCGGGGCACGAAGGCGCGATCGAGCGAGCGGTGGATGCGGATGAGGCGCTCCTCGACGGAGTAGCTGCCCATCTTGATGCTGTGGCGGCGGCGCGGGCGCGCGCTGCGGGCGCCCCAGGTGATCGCCGCGGTGATCGCGCCGTCGAAGTAGCGCGCGTTGAGCTCGTCGAAGATCGTGCGCAGGTCGTGGTGATCGCCGCTGGTGAGGATGAGCTGCGCGGGCGCCTTGCGGGCGCGGCCGCGGACGACGTCCTGGTTGGCGTCGATGAAGTCGCCGAGCACGCGCGAGGCGTCGCGATCGTTCTCGGCGACGTAGCGGGCGAGCGCGCGGGTGATGACCGGATCGGCGTCGGCGAACATGCAGTGCAGGCGGACGTCGTAGCGGCGCGGACCGTGGCCGCGGGCGGCGCGGCGCACGGAGATCATCGTGTAGCGGTTGTCGGTCAGCGTGACGTGCACGGAGCCGCGCGCCAGGTGCGCGCGGATGCGGCGCGCGAGGCTGTCGGCGGCGCCCGCGAGCTCGGCCTCGGCCGGCGCGCTGCCGCGCCGCGCCCGGCGCAGCGCCTCGGTCAGCCTCGTCACCTCGACGACGGCCTGCCCGGCATCGGGCTCGGCCGCGTCGGCGGCGCCCAGGTGGCTGCAGGGCTGGGTGCGCATGTCGTGGGAGCGGGGGCCGGGGTCGCCGGGGTCGATCGTCGGGTCCACCGGTCGGGCGAGGATCGGCCCGGTGTCGGCGGCGAGGGCGTCGGGGAGTCGCAACTCTCTCTCCTTATATAGACAGATCGGGGACGGTCGACGAGGGCTGGGCGGGGTCGGGGCCGGACGGGTGTGACGGAGGACGGACCTCGACCAGGCCCGTGGAGCCGCTCCACGGGTGCGCCGGCCGCACCGGCTGTCGATGACGCGGCGGGCTAGGCCGCGACCCATCGACGAAGAAAATGCTATCAGCGGCGATCCGCGTGGATCAAGTTATCCACAGGGACCGGGATCGGATCAGGATCGCAAGCCGCTGATCTAACACGTTTTTCGGGCCGATCCGGGATCGGATCGCACCTTTGCGCACCTCGCGCGGGCACACGCGGCCGGCACGATCAACTTTTTGCGGCGCGCGGCCGGCGAAATGCGATCGCGCGGCGATCCCGGCTGTCGGGGGGCTGCGATATGGTCCGCGGCTCCATGGCCAGCTTCCTCGAGACCTACCGTCGGACCCATACCTGCGGCGAGCTGCGCGCCGCCGACGTCGGCGCGCGCGTCGTCCTGACCGGCTGGGTGCAGAGCTACCGAGACCACGGCGGCTGCGTGTTCATCGACCTCCGCGACCGCGGCGGGCTCACGCAGCTCGTCTTCGATCCGTCGGTGGCGAAGGAGGCCCACGCGCTCGCCGGCGACCTGCGCAACGAGCACTGCATCGGCGTGGTCGGCGTCGTCAAGCCGCGCGGCGCGATGGTCAACTCGAACCTCGCCACCGGCGAGATCGAGGTCTGGGCCGAGACGCTCGAGCGGTTCTCGAAGGCGGAGACGCCGCCGTTCGCGATCGAGGACAAGGTCGACACCAACGAGGCGCTGCGCCTCAAGTACCGCTACCTCGACCTGCGGCGGCCGAAGCTGCAGAAGAACCTGATGATCCGGTCGGCGATCACGACGACGACGCGGCAGTACCTGGCGGGCAACGGCTTCCTCGAGATCGAGACGCCGTTCATGGTGAAGTACACGCCGGGCGGCGCGCGGAACTTCCTCGTGCCGTCGCGGCTCAACCCGGGCAGCTTCTACGCGCTCGCCGAGTCGCCGCAGATCTTCAAGCAGCTCCTGATGGTCGGCGGCTACGACCGCTACTTCCAGATCGTGCGCTGCTTCCGCGACGAGGACCTGCGCCTCGACCGCCAGCCGGAGTTCACGCAGATCGACATCGAGATGTCGTTCATCGACGAGGTCGCGCTGCAGACGATGATCGAGGGCATGGTCGCGCTGCTGTGGAAGAACGTGCTCGGCGTCGAGGTCAAGCTGCCGCTGCGGCGGATGACGTTCGCCGAGGCGATGGACAAGTACGGCGTCGACAAGCCAGACCTGCGCTGCGACCTCGTGCTGTGCGACGTGACCGAGCCGTGCAAGACGAGCGGCTTCCGCGTGTTCGAGTCGGTGGTCGCCGCCGGCGGCATCGTGAAGTGCCTGCGGGTGCCCGAGGGCGAGCGGCTGTCGCGGTCGGCGCTCGACAAGCTGGGCGACTTCGCGCGGCCCTACGGCGTGAAGGGGGTCGCGTTCGCGCGCGTCGGCGAGGGCGGCGCGTGGCAGGCGCCGTTCGCGAAGAGCTTCTCGGACGCGGCGCGCGACGAGGTCAACCGGATCGCCGGCGCCGGCCCGGGCGACGTGCTGCTGTTCGTCGCCGAGAAGGCGAAGGCGGCCAACACCTGCATGGGCGCGATCCGCCTGCACATCGGCGATCAGCTCGGGATGATCCGCAAGGGCGAGTGGCAGTTCATGTGGCTGACCGACCCGCCGCTGTTCGAGGTCGACGACGAGACGGGCGAGGTCGCGGCGGCGCACCACCCGTTCACCTCGCCGCGCACCGCCGACGAGGGGCTGCTCGAGGAGGCGCCCGGCAAGGTGCTGGCGCGCGCCTACGATCTCGTGCTGAACGGCGTCGAGGTGGGCGGCGGGTCGATCCGTATCCACCGGCCCGAGCTGCAGGCGCGGGTCTTCAAGGCGCTCGGCATCACCGACGAGGACGCGCGGGCGAAGTTCGGCTTCCTGCTCGACGCGTTCAAGTACGGGCCGCCGCCGCACGGCGGCATCGCGCTCGGCCTCGACCGGCTCAGCATGCTGATGGCCGGCGCCGAGTCGCTGCGCGACGTGATTGCCTTCCCGAAGACGCAGAAGGGCTCGGACCTGATGACCGACTGCCCGACCGGCGTGAGCAAGAAGCAGCTCGACGAGCTGTTCATCCAGCTCAAGCCGGACGTGCCGGCGAAGACCTGACCTGGCTACGGCGCCTCGGCGGGCGTGATGGCGAGCTCCATTGGCTGACCGCGGCGGAGGATGGAGACGGTGGTCGGCGTGCCGGGGGGCTGATCGCGGAGGAGGCGGACCAGCTCGTCGACGGTGCGGACGGCGTGGGCGCCGAGGCGGTGGAGGAGATCGCCGTCGCGCAGGCCGGCCTTCGCGGCCGGCGTGTTGCTCTCGATCGACATGACCTCGACGGCGGTGGCGGCGGTGAGGCCGTGCGCGCGGGCCAGGCGGCGATCGAGCGGGCGGGTGGCGCCTCCGAGGCCGAGGTAGGCGCGGCGCACGCGGCCGCGCGCGAGGAGCTGGCCGAGCACCCAGGCCGCGGTCTCGACGCCGACCGCGAAGCCGATGCCCTGCGAGCGGGCGATGATCGCGGTGTTGATGCCGACGACGCGGCCGCGCGCGTCGACGAGCGGGCCGCCGGAGTTGCCGGGGTTGAGTGGCGCGGTGTGCTGGATGACGCCGTCGATGAGGCGGTTGGCGTGGCCGCGCAGGCTGCGGCCGAGCGCGGAGACGACGCCGGCCGAGACTGTCGACGCGAAGCCGAGCGGGTTGCCGATCGCGATGACGAGCTGGCCGGGGCGGACCGCGGCCTTGCCGTCGAGCTGCGCGTGCGCGGTGGTGCCGGCGGCGGCGACGTCGGCCTTGAGCACGGCGAGGTCGGTGTGCGGATCGACGCCGATCACGCTGGCGGGCGCCGGCTCGCCCGACGGACCGCGGACGCGGACCTCGCGCTGGCCGTCGACGACGTGGTGGTTGGTGACGACGAAGCCGTCGGGGGTGACGACCACGCCGGAGCCGGCGCCGTCGGGGTTGCCGCGGCGGCCGCGGCGGACGTCGATCGAGACGACCGCGCCGCCGACGACGTCGAGGGCGCCGATCACCGCCTGCGAGTAGGCGTCGAGCGGCTCGGTCGCGGGCGCGGTCGCGGTCGCGCCGTCGGCGGCACGCGGGGCGGCCGGCTCCGCGGACGGCGGCTCGGCGTCCGCGTCGTCGGGCGCGCGCGGCACGACGGCGATCGTCACGGACGGCTCCCGACGGTGGCCGTGACGGTCAGCGGCTCGCCGCCGCGCGCGAGGCCGAGCTCGACGGTGGCGCCAGCCTGCTCGACGAGCGCGAGGCGCAGGCTGTCGGGGCCGGTGATCGGCTCGCCGGCGAGGCTGAGGATGAGATCGCCGACGAGGAGGCCGGCCTTCGCCGCCGGGCCGTCGGCCTCGACGCTGGCGACCAGCGCGCCCTGCCCGTTCGACGCGAGCGCGGTCGGCACGTCGGCAGGGTACACCGCGACGCCGAGGTAGCCGCGCGCGATGCGGCCGTGGGCGACCAGCGCGTCGACGACGCGGGTGAGCGTCGCGGTCGGCACGGCGAGATCGGCGCCGGCGATGAGCGTGCGCGTGTTCATGCCGAGGACGCGGCCGTCGAGGTCGACGAGCGGGCCACCGGCGAAGCCGCGCGGGAGCTGGCGATCGGTCTCGAGGTAGGCGTCGAGGCGGCCGCCGGCCGGCGTGCGGACCTCGGGGCCGACGACGCCGATCGCGCGCAACGACACGCGGATCGCGCGGCCGGGCCGGCCGACGGCGAGCGCGAAGCGGCCGGCGCCGACGCCGCCGAGGTCGCGAAACGTCGCCGGGCGCAGGCCGCCGCCCTCGACGCGCGCGACGGCGACGTCGGTGCCGGGATCGCGGCCGATGACGGTGGCGGTGCGCTCGAGGATCGCGCCGTCGTCGGCGACGATGCCGAGGCGCAGCTCGTCGCGGGCGTGGAAGCTGGAGGTGATGACGAGCTCGTCGGTGAACGCGAGTCCGGAGCCGGCGCCGCGGCGGCGATCGACGCGGACGACGGCGCGCTCGACGGCAGAGACGGCGGCGGCGACGGTCGACTGGAGCGCGTCGGCGAACGACGTGTTCGAGGAGGTGGACGATGAAGAGGGCATGATCGAGGTGCTCATGCGGCGAGGATGGGCCGCTCGCCGGGCGGCGACCATCGCGCGATCGGCGAGGTCCGAGGCTGGCTTTCGGGCAGGTCCCGCGCGGTTGCGCGTGCACGCCTGCCCTTTCGGGGAGGTCACACCTCGCCGCTCGCGTGGCACGATCTCCGACGGCGCCGCGTGATCCATCTTCATGCGGCGGGTTGACGGGGCGTGGTCCGGACCCATCTTGGCGAGAATGCAACCGGGCCTGGCCTCGGCCGGGACCCCTTGGGACACTTCGATGACCCGCAATCCCAACCTGCCTCTGGTTCCATCCCTGGCGACTTCGCTGACCGCCTCTGCGAGCGACCATCCGGTGCGCGTCGCGGTGGTGTCGGACGATCCGCTGCTCAGGAGCGCCCTCACCGGGCTGCTCGCCCAGGTCGGCGAGGCGCGGGTGGTTCCCCAGGGGGAGGCGGAGGTCGTGCTGTGGGACCCGGGCCCCGACGGAGATCGCGCGCTCGCCCGGATGCGCGAGCTGCGCGAGCTCGGCGCGCCCGCGGTCGCCATGATCGGCAGCCCCGCGCACCTGGCGCCCGCGCTGGCGGCCGGCGCGCGCGGCGTCGTGCTGCGCGGCGAGGTCGGCGTCGATCTCGGCGCGGCGCTCACCGCGGTCAAGCACGGGCTGACCGTGATCGACGCGGCGCTGTCGCCGTCGCTCACGTCGGCGGCGCCGGCGAGCAAGGCGGCGGCCGGCAAGACCAAGGGCTCCGGCGAGCTGACCGAGCGCGAGCGGCAGGTGGTGACGCTCCTCGCCGAGGGGCTCTCGAACAAGCTCATCGCCGACCGGCTCGGCATCAGCGATCACACGGCGAAGTTCCACGTCAACGGCGTGATGGCGAAGCTCGGCGCGGGGACGCGCACCGAGGCGGTCGTCGAGGCGGTGCGCCGCGGCCTGGTGACGCTCTGAGCGGGACGGCCGCGCCGGTCGCGTGAAGCGACCCGAAGTGACCCGAAGCGACCCTGATCGCCGACGACAGCGGTGGGGTCGAGGTCCCCGGCGCCGTCGAGGCTCACGACCACGTCGAGGTATGCGGGCACGGGCACGTCGAGGTACGCGTCCACGGGCACCTCGAGGTAGGCGGGCACGGGCACGTCGAGGTACGCGTCCACGGGCAGGTCGAGGTAGGCGGGCACGGGCTCGTCGGGGTAGGCGGGCACGGGCACGTCGAGGTACGCGTCCGCCGGCACGTCGAGGTATGCAGGCACGGGCTCGTCGAGGTCCAGGGCGCGGGCTCGTCGGGGCCGCGGGCGCGGGCTCGTCGGGGTAGAGTCGGCCGGGATGAAGATCCAGGTGCTCTACTTCGCGGTGTTCCGCGAGCGGCTCGGCGTGGAGGGCGAGGCGCTGGTGGTCGCGGACGGGGCGACCGTCGGGGACGCGCTGGCGGCGCTCGAGGCGCGCCACGCGATCGTGAAGACGCTGCGCGGGCGGTATCGCGTGGCGGTGAACCAGTCGATGGTCGGCGACGAGCAGGCGCTCGCCGAGGGCGACGAGCTGGTGCTGATCCCGCCGGTCGCCGGCGGCGAGCACGCGCGGCACGTCGTGCTGACCGGCGAGCCGCTGTCGCTCGACCGCTGCCTGGCGGCGGTGAGCGGGCCGGAGGTCGGCGGCGTGGTGACCTTCACCGGCCTCGTGCGTCGGCACAGCCGCGGCGTCACCGTCCAGCGCCTCGACTACGAGGCGTACGGGCCGATGGCGGTGAAGGTGATGACCGAGCTGTGCGACGAGATCGAGCGCGAGATCGCCGGTGCGCGGCTGGCGGTCGAGCACCGGATCGGCTCGCTCGCGATCGGCGACGCGGCGGTGGTGATCGCCGCCGCCGCGCCGCACCGGGCGGAGGCCTTCGCGGCGTGCCGCGCGCTGATCGACCGGCTGAAGGAGCGGGTGCCGATCTGGAAGAAGGAGCTCGGCAGCGACGGGGACGTGTGGGTCGGCCTCGGCCCATGAGGTCCCGAGCGGAGCTCGGGCCGGGATTTCTCAGGCCGAGATCGGGCTCGGGGTTCCTCCCCGGGACCGATCGATCGATGGAGGGACCGTGAAGACTTCACGGTCC
>DASZXE010000521.1:0-1531 GCA_035546475.1 Kofleriaceae bacterium | reverse complement strand
GGCCCGCCGGGCGGCGCGAACGACGGCTGCGGCGTCGCGAACGACGGCCGCACCGGTTCGGACGAGCGCTTCGGCGCCGGCAGGTCGGGGATCGCGGCGGGGACCATCCTCGAGCGCGCCGGCGGCGCCTCCGCCGGCGGCGGCCCGACGACGGCCGGCGTCACCGGCGGCCGCGAGCGCGTCGGCCCGACCGGCGCCAGCAGGTCGATGTTGTCGAGCGTCAGCTCGGTCGCCTGGTTGCGCGGGATGAGGCGCGGCGCCGGCAGGTCGACGACCTCCGGCGGCGCGATCGGCCCCGCCGCCTTCGGCGCCGGCAGGTCGGTGATCTCCTCGCCGCCGTCGGTCCGCGGCAGGTCGATCGGATCGGGCCCGGCGCCGAGGTCGATGACGTCGCCCGTGCCGCCCGCCATCGGCGGCGGCGGCGGCGGCGCCTGCACGACGATCCGCGCCTTGCAGCGGGCGCAGGTCACCGTCTTGCCGCCGGCCGGGACGTCGGTCGGGGAGAACCGGTACACGGCACCGCAGACGGCGCAGGCCACCTCGAGCATGTCGGCGATCATAGCCCGCCCGAGGGCGGCTGCTAACACGGGGCGCCACGATCGCGGGTAGCGATCGGATGGGGTGGCCGAGGGTGGCCGACGGGCTACCGCATGCGGCGGAAGCGGCGGCGCGGCGGCCCCTGCGGCGGTGGCGGGGCCGAGCCGTCGTCGATGTCGAGCTCGTCGTCACCGCCGCCGCCGTTCACCGCGCGGCGCAGTCCCTGGAGGATCCGCCGGTCGATCTGCGGCAGCACGTCGATGAGCCGCGCCGCCTGCCGCGGCGTCAGCAGCCGGCGCACGTCGGCGAAGCGGGCCTGCTCGCGCTCCCACCGCGCCCGCTGGTTGGCGACGAGCTGATCGATCAGCCCGTCGAGCTTCCGGTCGTCGCCGGCCGCGATCGCGTCGTGCATCGACTTGCGCAGCGCCCGCCGGTCCGCCTGCAGCTTGGCCAGGTCGTCGTCGTAGCGCGCCATCACCGGCCCCAGCTTCCCCGCGGTCGCCTCGTCGAGCCCGAGCTCCTGCACCATGATCATCGCCCGCAGCGCCCGGATCTTCTGCCGCGCCTGCTCGCGCGCGGCGTCGGGATCGGCGACCCGCGGGCCGCGCTGGGCCGAGGCCGCCGGCACCGCCACGGCGAACGTCGCCGCCAGCGTGAGCGCGAGCGAGGTGAACCACCGGCGCATCAGCCTGCTCCTTGCTGGTCGAGCCAGTGCAGCGCCTGCTCGACCTGCGTGTCCGACAGGTCGTCGATCCAGTCGTCGTCGAGGCCGGGGAAGACGCCCTCGTCCTCGGTGTGGGCCTCCGGCACCCGCTCGACGGCGCGGCCGATCAGCTCGTCGTCGTCGACGTCGTCACCGAGGTCGTCGCCGGCGCCGAGCTCATCGGCGACCGCGTCCTCGTCAGCCGGCGCGACCTCCACGTCGAGGCTCGGCGCGGGCGCCGGCACGGGCGCGGGGACCTCGACGGCCCGCGGCGCAGGCAGCGCCGGCACC
>DASZXE010000520.1:0-8053 GCA_035546475.1 Kofleriaceae bacterium | reverse complement strand
ATCGGCGCCACCGAGGTCACCGTCGACGACTACCTCGCGTACCTCGACACGCTGCCGCCCGCCGAGCGCGCGCGGCGTCGCCCGCACGCCTCCGACTTCGCCGGCGCCGTCGACGTCGATCGCGACGCCCGCGGCACCTGGAGCTACAGCCTCACCCACGCCGACGTCATCCACCGCGCGCGCCGCGGCGAGCCGTTCCACTACGACCTCCGCGCCGCCCGCGCCGATCAGGACTGGGGCCGCTTCCCGGTCGCCGGCGTGAGCCTCGACGACGCGCGCGCCTACTGCGCCTGGCGGGCCATCACCGGCGTGGCGGGCGCGCGGCTCTGCACCGACGAGGAATGGGAGCGTGCCGCCCGCGGCGCCGACGATCGCATCTACCCGCACGGCGATCGCCTCGACCCCGCCGACGCCGACCAGGCCGACACCTACGGCGCGCCGGCCGCGATGGGGCCCGACGTCGTCGGCAGCTACCCGGCCTCCGACAGCCCGTTCGGCGTCCACGATCTGACCGGCAACGTGTTCGAGCTCGTCGACAGCCCGCCGCACGTCGCGGTCCTGCGCGGCGGCGGCTGGTTCAGCGGCGGCAACCTCAGCCTGCGGGTCACCGCTCGCTCGGGCGGCGCGCCCGACCAGCGCGCCTCCGACACCGGCTTCCGCGTCTGCGCCGCGGCGCGCTGAAACGGCGCGCGCCCACCCGGCACCAGGCCGCCGGCGCGCCGATCCGGCGCGCTGACGACGGCCGTCGTCGCGGGCCGGTCGCGCCGGTCACAACCCCGCGAACGGCGGGGGCGTGCGCCGCCGCACCGCGCCGTTCTCTTCCGCCTCTCGCCGGCACGCCGGCTGCTATCACCGGCGACGATGATGATCAGGCTCGGCACCATCCTCCTCTCCATGCTCGCCGTCGCCGCCTGCACGGAGCCGCCCGACCTCGGCGTCGACACGCTCGGCATGGGTCCGGGCAGCGGCAGCCACGAGCAGGGCCGCCTCTTCCTCGGCGAGCTCGCCGACGCGCTGCCCGGCCCGATGTCGAACGCCTACTTCCCCGCGGCCGGCACCAGCTCGAGCCTCGGCACGCTGTCGGTCGTCTCGTCGCCGAACGCCGGCTCGTGTCTCGGCGTCACGATCGCCGGCGTCGCCCACACCTGCGCCGATCCGATCTTCATCAATGCCGTCCTGTACGGCCCGAACGGTCAGCGCCCCCGCTTCCGCATCGCGGACGTCGGCAGCTTCGTCATCGTCGGCGAGGGCGGCCACCCGGCGACCGGCTACGTCCTCCAGGAGAACCACACCTGGCCCGGCACCGGCCCCGACGACTGGCGCTCCTACTGCGTCGACGACCGGGTCGCCTACCCGATGAGCGGCAAGATCGTGCGCGCGGGCGGCCTGTTCCTGGCCGACAGCGCCACGATCACCTTCGCCTGCAGCGAGTACGACGCCGCCGGCCACAAGCCGCCCGCGCTGCCGGACCTCACCGGCAACGGCGTCGCCGCCAAGGCGATGAGCTGGGGCTTCCTGCCCGGCGCCAACGGCACGCAGATGTACACCTCGGTGGCGGTGAGCGGCGACGTCCTCCACCAGGGCGCCGTCGCCGCCGGGCGCGCGAACTACTGCGCCGACGGCGCCTCGCACACCCTCGACGCGACGTCGATCCAGATCTTCGATCTCGTCACCGGCAACCTCGCGCCCGACGGCCTCGCGATCGAGCCGAGCACGCCGCCGACCGCGACGCCGATCGATCCGGCCAACTACTCGTTCGAGTCGGTCTGGCGCTACGACACCGTGACCCCGGCCGCGGGTCAGACCCTCTACCTCTGGCACCCGCTCTGCCTGTCGAAGCTGCGCTGGCAGGCGCTGCCGCTCGGCAACCGCTGCATCACCGGCACGCAGCTCCTCGATCCGCGCGTCCCCGGCAACGACGCCGAGCGGTTCTGCGACGACTACACGCCGGACGAGCTCGCCCACGCCGGCGGGATGATCGGCATCTACTCGCAGTGGAACGACCTCGGCCTGTGGCGCTGGCACAACCCCGGCAACCACGACTTCTACACGACGACGCTCGGCACCTACGACGACACCGCGGCGATGGTCCCGCCCGACTCCGCCGCCTACGGCGCCACCGTGCCGGAGCTGGAGGGGACGCTGCTGACGACCGTCGGCGCGCCGATCTTCCAGGCGAACTACCCCACGACCGGCGGCGTCCTCACCGGCCTCTTCTCCTGTCCGTCGACGACCCCGAGCGGCGCGAAGGACTGGGTCACCGCCGGCCAGCCGTGGCTCGCGCTCCACGGCTTCTGGAACGCGATCACCTGCCACAGCGAGGGGCTCATCTGGACCACGCCGCCGGCGGCGGCCGTGCAGAGCGAGCTCGGCTGGTCGATGGTCGAGCTGAAGATGTGGAAGAAGAACGGCGAGCACGTCACCTCGATCAGCGCGCCGACCGGCTACACCACGCTCGTCACCAGCGTCGGCTGGATCGTGAAGCCCGCGAGCTGGTAGCGCGACCGCTCCCGCGCGCGCACGGCCGCGCGCGCAAGGTTTCCTCGCGCCGCGCCACCGTCGTGTTGCCGCGCCGTCACGAGCGACGGCGCGATCTCCGAGCGGCGCGACGCATCCGGTCAACTGTTTCCGTCCGGTCACGGAACCGGAACGGCTCCGCCAACGTGGCCCCCTAGCTTTCAGCGCGACTCACCCCTCGAAGGAGTGCGCTGATGCGAACCCTGGTCTTGCTCTCCCTGCTGGGCGGGCTGCTCGCGATCCCGTCGGTGGCCGCCGCCCAGACGGCCTGCACGAGCCTGCCCGATCCGATCTACATCGCCGGCTCGAGCGCCGTGCAGCCCATGGTCATCGAGATGGCCAAGGTGCTGTCGGCGCAGGCCGCGCCGGTGACCCTCGTCTACCAGAAGCAGGGGTCGTGCACGGGCGTCAACGCCATCGTGCTCGACACCACGCCCGCCGGCGCGTGCGCCAACGGCGCGTGCATCCGCGGCACGGCGAACTACTACGACGCCGCCGGCGCCTCGCACAACTGCGACCTCGCCGCCAGCGGCACCCACGTCGACGTCGGCGTGTCGGACGTCTTCGTCGACACCTGCACCGGCCTGCCGCCGCCGGCCGGCGTGAAGAACTTCCAGGGCCCCGTGCAGGTGATGCTGATGGTCGTCCCCAAGGCGTCGACCCAGACGGCGATCACCGCCGAGGAGGCGTACTTCGTCTTCGGCTACGGCATGCCCGGCCGCGCGATGCCGTGGATCAACGAGAGCCTGATGTTCGTCCGCAACGCGCTGTCGGGCACGCAGCAGATGATCTCCCACACGATCAACGTGCCGGCCGCCCGCTGGAAGGGCATGGACATGGGCGGCTCGCAGCAGGTGCTCGACGCGGTGTCGGCGTCGGCGATGCCGGAGGCGACGATCGGCATCATCTCCGCCGACTTCTACGACATCCACCGCGACACGCTGACCGCGCTCGCGTTCCAGACCTACGGCCAGAAGGGCGCCTACTTCCCCGACTCGACCGCGACGTCGTTCGACAAGCAGAACGTCCGCGACGGCCACTACGTCATCTGGGGCGCGCTCGAGCTGGTCGCCCACGTCGACGGCAGCGGCGTGCTGAACACGCCGGCCGCCAAGCGGTTCGTCGACTGGGTCACCGGCAACACCGGCAACGGCGGCACCCCGGCGCCGTTCGACATGACGGCGATCGCCATCAAGGCCCACACGATCCCCAAGTGCGCCATGAAGGTGCAGCGCTCGAGCGAGGCCGGCGCGCTGTCGCCGTTCACGCCCGCGACCGACTGCACGCAGACCTTCCTCCAGATGGTCGGCCAGTGAAGCGCGAGGAGAGACCCACCATGAAGACCATCGCCAGCATCCTCTTCGCGTCGCTCGCCGCGCTGGGCGCCGCCGCCTGCGGCGACGACGGCGCCTCGACCATCGACGCCCCGGTCATCCACGAGGTCGACGCCGGCATCGACGCGCCGCCGGCCGACGACTGCTTCCACGGCACGCCGACGACGAACAACGAGCTCATCAACGCGTGCCCCGGTCCGGGCGTCACCCGGATCATCAAGCACCCGGATCTCCCGCTCCTCAACCCCGACGGCACCGTCCCGCCGCTGCCGTGATCCGGATCGCCGCTGATGCCCACCGCTTCCCCGCACAAGCCCCTCCTCGCCCACCCGACGGTGACCAGCTCGCCGCGGCTGCGTGGCGTGATCGGCATCATCGGAGCGCTGGCGCTCGCGGCCCCCGGCCTCGCGCACGCGCAGCCGGCGCACCGGCGGCCGGCACCGGCGCCCGCGCCGACGCCACCACCTCCGCCGCCACCGCCGCCCGGACCTGACCCCGAGACCAAGGCCCTGCTCGACGAGCAGGCGGCCGCGCTGGCGAAGGCGAGCGAGCAGCTCGCGAAGCAGCAGACGACCCTCGACGAGCTGGCCGCGCGCACCGCGCAGCAGGCCGCCGCGCTCGAGGAAGAGAAGCAGGCGGCGGCGGCGCTGGCGGCGAAGCTCGACGCCGAGCGCGCGGACCGCGAGGCCGCCGAGGCGAAGGCGGCGGCGCGGCCGGTGGTGACGTCGGGCGCGTCCGGCGTCACCGTGTCGGCGCTCGTGCAGGTCGACGCCGGCTGGCGGCAGTCGTCGTCGGACGAGCTGCGGCCGTCGGGCGATCCGCTCAACCAGGATCGGGTGTGGCTCCGCCGCGGCCGGCCGCGCCTCACCGCGGTGCACGGCAAGCTCAGCGGCGTCGCCGAGCTCGACGTCAACACCGTCAACGGCGCGCAGGTGCGGCCGAGCGCGTTCTCGGTCGGCTACCAGCCGGTGCCGTGGCTGAAGGCGGACCTCGGCCTCGCGAAGATCCCGTTCGGCCACGAGGTCGAGCAGGCCGATCGCGACCGGCTGTTCCTCGAGCGCTCGAACGCGGCGCGCGCGATGTTCCCGGGCGAGTACGACCTCGGCCTCGAGGTCGGCGGCGCCTGGAAGTTCCTCCGCTACGCGGTCGCCGTGCAGAACGGCGAGCCGGTCGGCGAGCGCGGCTACGCGCTGCGCGACCCGAACCAGGCCAAGGACGTGAGCGCGCGCGCCGGCGCCGAGCACACGGCGGGCAAGGTGACCGTCGCGGGCGGCTTCTCGTTCCTGAAGGGGCGCGGCTTCCACCCCGGCACGCCGGCGACCAAGGACGTGCTGGTCTGGCGCGACCTCAACGAGGACGGCGTGGTCGGCGCCGGCGAGATCCAGATCATCCCCGGCCAGGCGGCGACGCCGTCGTTCGACTTCGATCGGTTCGCGGTCGGCGCCGACGCGTCGTTCACGCTGCAGCTCGCCCGCGGGCCGCTGACGGTCTACGGCGAGCTGTACGTCGCCGGCAACCTCGACCGCGCGACGGTGATCGCCGATCCGATCGCGGCGAGCCGCGACTTCCGCGAGCTCGGCTGGTACGTGGCCGCCACCGACGCGCCGACGGCGTGGTCGGCGGTCGGCGTGCGCTACGACCGCTACGATCCGGACGCCGATGCGTCCGAGCTGCGGACGGGCATGGTGGTGCCGGTCGACCAGACGCTGTCGACGATCTCGGTGACCGCCGCGCTGACGTCGCCGCACGGCCGCCTGATCCTGCAGTACGACCACAACGACAACCACCAGGGGCGGACGACGGCGGGGGTGCCGACCCGGCTGGCCGACGACGCGGTGACGCTCCGCGCCGAGGCCCGGCTGTGAGGCGGCGCGTGACCCCGACGGCGCTCGCGCGGCTCGCGGGGCTCGCGCGGCTCGCGGCGCTCGCGGCCGTGGCGGCGCTCGCGGTGCCGGCGTGCGACGGCACCACCGCCGACCCCGGGCTCGACGCCCTCATGCGCGTCAACAACGCGCAGTTCTACCCGGGCCCGCTGCCGGCGCCGGCGACCGACCTCCACGTCACCGGCATCGACAGCATCAACAACCAGATCTGGCCCGGACAGATCAACAAGTCGCTCGCCGGCCGCATGGACGACGCCGCCCGCGCGGTCGCGCTCACCCTCGACGGCGACGTCGGCTACTGGATCGTGCCCGGCGGCGCGGTCGACCTCAACGTGCCCGGCCAGCTCACCTGGTCGGCCCGCGTGACGTTCTCCGCGGCGCTGCCGCTCGGCCCGCACCTGGTCGAGGCCGCGGCCGTCGACGCCGACGGCAACTTCGGCCCACCGCAGCCGCAGAACCTGATCGCGGTCGGCCGCGCGCTCGATCTCACCGGCTCGAAGCTCGCCGTCTCGCTCTCGTGGGACACCGAGGCGGACCTCGACCTGCACCTCGTGCTGCCGACGACCCCGCCGATCATCGTCTGGGCCGGCAACCCCAACTCGTACGTGCCGCCCGCGCCCGGCCAGCCGGTCGATCCCGACGCGGTCGCCGCCGGCGGCATCCTCGACTTCGACTCGAACTCGCAGTGCCTGATCGACGGCCGCCGCGAGGAGGACATCGTCTGGCGCGGCGACCTGGCGGCGCCGCCGGCCGGCGCCTACGCGGTGCTGGTCGACACCTTCTCGCTGTGCGCGGCGGCGTCCGCCCACTGGAAGGTCGACGTCTTCCGCGACGGCGACGCCACGCCGATCGCGCACGCCGAGGGCACCGTCGTCGACGCCGACACCCGCGACGCCCACGACGCCTCATCCGGTCTCCGCGCGCTCACCTTCACGTACTGACCAGGAGTACTCCCATGATGGACAAGCTTCTCGACATCGCCGGCGTGGGCGGCACCGTCGTCCTCGTCATCCTGCTGGCCCTGTCGGTGCTGTCGATCGGCATCATCATCGAGCGCTTCATCTTCTTCCGGAAGCGGCAGGTCGACGCGGTCGACCTGGCGAAGACGGTGCAGGCGAAGCTGGCCTCGGGCGACCGCGACGGCCTCGCCGCGCTGCTGGCGAAGCACCCGTCGATCGAGGCCGCGGTGCTGCGCGACGCGCTCACCTGGTACGACGCCGGCCCCGACTCGTTCGACGAGATGCTGAAGAAGGGCCTGACCGATCGCCGCAAGGAGTTCGAGAGCGGCCTGGTCTTCCTCGGCACGCTCGGCAACAACGCGCCGTTCATCGGCCTGTTCGGCACGGTGCTCGGCATCATCGTCGCGTTCCGCGAGCTGTCGTCGGCGGCGGCCAACGTGGCCGGCGGCAGCGGCAGCATGAACAACGTCATGGCCGGCATCGCCGAGGCGCTGGTGTCGACCGCGGTCGGCATCATCGTCGCGGTCCCCGCCGTCATCTTCTTCAACATCTTCCAGAAGAAGACCGTCACCATCGAGGACAACGTCGGCGCGCTCGGCAACGCGGTGCTCGCCCACCTGAAGCGCGACGGCGACCGGCCGGCGCCGGCCCGCTACGTCGCCGCGCCCGGCCCGACGCCGGCCAACGGGGCGCACGCCGGCGGCGTGGCGGCCGAGGGGGAGGCCTGACGTGGCGGGGACGATGGGCGGCTCGCGCGGGCGCGGCGGCACGATCGCGGCCATCAACGTCACGCCGCTCGTCGACGTCGTGCTGGTGCTGCTGATCATCCTGATGGTCGCCTCGACCTACATCGTCGCCCAGACGCTCAAGGTGACGCTGCCGAAGTCGAAGTCGTCCGACGGCATGGCCGACAAGCCGCAGACGGTGGCGATCCTCAAGGACGGCACCCTGCGCTGGAACGACGCGCCGGTGACCGAGTCGGAGCTGACCGGCAAGCTCGACGAGGCGGTGAAGGCCGACCCGGACGTGAACGTGGTGGTCAGCGCCGACGAGGCGGTCCACCACGGCCAGGTCGTCCACGTCATCGACCTCGCCAAGCAAGAAGGCGTCACCAAGTTCGCCATCAACGTGATGGAGAGCCACTGACGTGAACACGCGCCGGCTCACGATCGGGATCACCGTCATCGTGTCGGCGGCGCTGCACGTCGCCCTCGCGGCGGTCGGCATCACGTTCGCGAAGGAGAAGAAGCACCGGCAGGCGACCACGATCGCGCTCGCCGAGGAGAAGAAGAAGGAGGCGAAGAAGGCGCTGCCGCCGCCGCCCCCGCCGCCGCCGGTCAAGCCGCCGCCGCCCCCGCCG
>DASZXE010000519.1:0-5933 GCA_035546475.1 Kofleriaceae bacterium | reverse complement strand
CGCCGCCGCCTCCGCGAGCCGCGCGTTGCCGCCGTTCTCGCGCCGCGCCGCCGCCACCAGCTCGCCGAGCCGGCCCTGCGCGCGCGCCCAGGTCAGCAGGTCGTAGACGACCTCGCGCAGCGCGCCGGGGCTCACCACGTTGCCGAGCCGCTCGTCGAGCTGCAGCTCGACCATCATCTCCAGCGCCTTCCACGTCGGGAACGCGTCGAGCAGCGCGTCACGGAGCTGCGCGAGCAGCGGCCCGCTGATCACCGCACCCGCGCCGGAGGTCGCCATGCCTCATCGTAGCCGACCGACGCTGCCGCGCTCCGCCTCGACGGATCCCGTGCACCGGCGACGACGGCCTCGCGCGGCCCGCCGACGCGTCGAGGGCAGGGTCGGACCGCGCCCGGCGGCGGGCTTCGACGCGTCGATCCGGTCGGCCACCGCCACGGCGCCCCGCAACCACGCGAGAGCACGCCGGCGCACAGCGTCGACCGGCTGGCCCATTGCCTGCAGTAGACCGGCGGATGCGAAGCTGGAACGAAGGCAGCCAGGACGTCGACGCGTCGCCCGCGACCGAGGGAGGGCTGCCCGGCCGGCGCAGCCTGACCGACCGCCTGCCCGTGCAGCTCCGCGCGCTCCCCGGCAGCCCCGGCGCCGCACCGATCGCCGACGCGGCCTGGTCCGCGGTCCGCGACGACCCGTTCGGCCTGCACCTGCCGTGCGGGCCGGTCCAGCGCCGCGCGGGCGGTGACACAGGCGCCGGCGGCGTCGACGTCGGGGCCACCGCGGCCGCGGGCGTGGCCGGCACGGGCGGCTCGCTGCCGTTCCTCGACACGATCCAGCGCTCGTTCGGCCGCCACGACGTCGGTGGCGTCCGCGCGCACACCGACGGCGCGGCCGCATCGGCGGCGTCGGCGATCGGCGCCAGCGCCTACGCGACCGGCAACGCCGTCGCGTTCGCCGGCGCGCCCGACCTCCACACCGCCGCGCACGAGGCCGCGCACGTGGTCCAGCAGCGGGCCGGCGTGCACCTCAAGGGCGGCGTCGGCGAGGTCGGCGACGTCTACGAGCGCCACGCCGACGAGGTCGCCGACGCGGTGGTCGCCGGCCGCTCCGCCGAGGCGCTGCTCGACCGCCACGCCGGTGGCAGTGGCGGCGGCGGCGCGGTGCAGCTCAAGAAGGACGTCTTCAGCACCGTCGCGTTCGCCGATCCGGTCAAGTACCTCCAGGGCGACAGCAAGCAGAACAAGGTCGTCGAGGAGCCGGGCGCGCAGGGCATCCTCGGCGCGCCCGACCAGACGTTCATCAAGTACATCGCGAAGTCGGAGAACCGCGACAAGCTCATCGATCAGATCAGCGACAAGATGAACGCCGACACCGAGAGCAAGCGCCAGGCGGACCTCCGCGCGATGGCGTGCTCGCGCTCGCACGACACCGCGGGCGAGCTGAAGGCGTCGTCGGAGTCGAAGGAGTGCGAGACCCGCATCGCGATCCTCGGCAAGCTGATCACCGGCCTCGCCGCGATCGAGGACACCGACCTCGAGAGCGCCGCCGAGTTCTACCGGCAGAACACGCTGGCGCTGTCGAAGGTCAACGCCCTGCCGAAGAAGGTCCACCAGAAGGGCGACAGCACCGACGACGACCACAAGGCGCACACGTACCACAAGGACGCGGGCCTCATCGTCGTCGACGCGTCGACGCTGCACGGCTCGCCGTCGGAGCGCCGCGACAAGGCGGCCTTGCTGAACGGCCCGTTCGGTACCGGCTTCGTGCGCGGCCACAACACGATCAAGAACATGAAGCACCGCTTCATCGACCACATCCACGTCGACAAGGACGACGAGACCAACGGCATGGACATCTACAACACGAACAAGGCGACCGACGGCGAGGCGGCGGAGGCGTGGATCGAGAAGGCGAACCAGGCCGACGAAGGGCTGCACGGCAACGACACCAAGGCGATCAACACGCAGATCGGCGCCGCCAACGACGCGGACGTCGCGACGCTGAAGTCGCAGAACCCGACGCTGGTCAAGACGACCGAGGAGTGAGCGCGGCGGGGCGGGCTACGGCGCCGGGGTCGGCGCCGGCGCTGGTGTCGGCGTCGCTGTCGGCGCTGGCGTCGGCGTCGTCGGCGCCGGCGCCCGGTACGGGCCGAACTCGGTCGCGATCGCCTTGATGACGACCGGCCGCAGGACGGCGTAGGCGGGCCGCTTCTTCCACTTCGAGGCGAGCGGCTTGCGGTCGCCGTCGGGGTGCGAGGCGCGCAGCGTGAGCGGTGCGCCCCGCTTGTGCGGCGAGACGACGTCGATCGAGCCCAGCGGGTCGTCGCCTGGATCGGTGAGGACGAACGTGAAGAGGTTGTCGTCGGCCTTCGGCTCGAACGTCTCGTAGGCGTAGACGTGCCAGCCGACGGTGTCGAACTGGTCGAAGACGAACTCGGTCAGCTTCTGGACGTCCGGATCGGCCGACGCCTTCCACATCGCGATGAGGTCGGTGCGGGCCTTGGCGGCGTCGGCGGTGCGGCCGAGCGCGTTCAGCGCCTGCAGCACCTTCTTGGCGGCGCCGAAGTCGTCGGGCGCGAGCGCGCGCGCCTGCTGCCACGCCGCGAGCGCGGCGGGGAACTCCTTGCGGTTGTAGTGGACCTGGCCGAGGTTGTAGGCGGCGTCGACGTGCTTCGGATCGATCGCCAGCGCCTTCTCGAAGTCCGCGATCGCCTCCTCCTGCTTCGACAGATCGAGCAGCAGCACGCCGGCGTTGTAGAAGGCATCGGCGAGCGTGCCGTCGAGCTCCGCGGCATGCTCGTAGGCCGCGACCGCCTCGGCCTTGCGGTCGAGGCGCGACAGGATGATGCCGCGGGCGTACGCGCCGAGCGCGTCGTCGGGGTGGGCGGCGATGTACGCCTCGATCTCGGTCAGCCCCTGGCGGGCGGCGGCCTGGTCGCCCCGCTTCGCGTCGACGCGCTCGACGATCTCCTGCGGCGAGTCGTCCGCGCGCGCCGGCGGCGCCGACGCCGCTGCCAGACCCACGACGGCGGCCAGCGACCAGAGCCAGGCGCGCAGCCCGGTGGGGCCGCCCGCGCAGCGCGGGCCGCGGTTGTCGGGTGTCGAGCTCGGCCGTCGGGGTTCCTCCCCGGGGCAGCTCGATCGCGAGGGGGACCGTGAAGGCTTCACAGTCCCCGACGGTACCGCACGGGCCGGCCTCGCCGCCGGCTCGATCGCCGCCGGATCGCGACATGCGTGTCGGCGTCCGCGCCCCCGCGCGCGCGCAAGTGCGCGAACCGCGAACCGGTGCGAGGCTTGCAGTCGGCCGCCATGATGCGCCGCCTCGCCCCGCCGATCCTGCTCCTCGCCGCGTGCGCGAGCCCGCCGCCGGCCCAGACCTGTCCCGCCGACGAGGCCGAGGTCGTGAGCGGCGGCTCGTGCGACGTGGCCGCCGCGGTCACCTGCGTCCACCACGGCACCCACTACTGCGGCGAGGGGTGGGACGGCCTCTACCGCTGCTCCTGCGTCGGCGGCGCCTGGGCCTGCGAGGACGTCTACCCGACCGAGGGCGAGGCGTGCGACTGGGCCGAGGGGACCTCGTGCAACCGCGAGGGCAACCCGGACTGCGTCACGATGCCGACCGCCGGCTCCTGCGCCTGCACGGGCGGCCGCTGGACCTGCAGCGAGCTCTGCTGGCACGACTGCCCGGCGCACTGGGACGCGAGCTGGACGCAGTCACCGCCGGCCTGCTCCGACGAGGGCGAGCACTGCGACCTGCCCGGCGGCCACGCGTGCGCCTGCACCGCCGGCCACCTCGCCTGTCAGTGACCGCCGGCCGCATCCGGGTCCGCAACCGGGCGTGCCGTCGGCTGCGAGGCCGGCAACGAGTCGCGCACCGACGGCTGCGTGGCGTGCAAGCTGGCCGTGTGCGGCGACGGCGCGACGGCGGCGGCGTCGAGGAGTGCGACGATGGCAACGCGCCGACCACTGCGTCGCGTGCCACGTCGCCCGCTGCGGCGACGGCATCAGGCGGCGCCCAGCCTCGAGGCGTGCGACCTCGGCGCAGAACGGCGTGCCCGGCTCCGGCTGCAGCGCCACCTGCACCGTGCCCTGAAACCCGAGCGCGGCTCGGCCCGGGTTGTTCCGCGTCGAGCTCTGGCTCGGGGTCCTCCCGGAGGCAGATCGATCGAGGAGGGCCGTGAACTCTTCACGGTCCACGACGCCAGAGCGCCACGCGGGCTCTGCGGCGTCGGACGGGCCGGCGGGCGGCGACGCACGGCCTGCGCGAAATCGCGCGCCGTGCGCGGTCCCGGCCTTGCAATACCCGGGGTCGTCATGAAGGAGAGCGCCATGAACGACCCGAACCGCTTCACCTGGGACGACGTACGGCAGATCGCCGACCAGCTCGAGCTCGAGGCCCACCTCGCCGGGATGGAGGCCCGCGATCGCTGGGAGAAGCTGCGTCCGCGGCTGGCGGCGCTGAAGCAGACGATCGAGCACGAGGGCGCCCAGGCGGGCAAGGCGCTCGGCGAGCAGCTCACCGCGATCGGCAAGGCGCTGCGGGCGCTGCTCGACCAGGTCCGCGACGACACCACGCCGAAGGAGGGCAAGCCGTCATGAAGGCCAGCCAGATCGCGCCGGAGATCGACAAGGCGATCGAGACCGCGAACAAGCTCGGCCACGTGAAGGCGATCTTCGGCGAGCCGATCAAGCTCGAGACGACCTCGATCGTGCCGGTCGGCGTCGTCATCACGTCGTTCGGCGCCGGCGGCGGCGGGCTGCCGCTGCTGTCCGGCATGGGCGGCGGCGGCGACCTGCGCGTCCTGCCGATCGGCTTCCTGTCGGAGCAGGCCGGCGCCGTGAAGTTCACGGCGATCGACCTGCCGCCGGAGCTCCTGCACGCGCACGCGGCGAAGAAGCCGCGGCCGCAGCCGCCGGCCGGCGCGCCGAAGGGCGTCCTCGAGCGGGTGCGGGCGGCGTTCGCGCCGCGGACGGGCCCGAAGCCGACGCCGCCGGTCGCGGGCTGACGGCGCCTCGCCGCCGATCCGGCCGCCTTCGACGCCTCGGGACGAGCGCCGACCGCGGGCGGGCGTCGTCGACGGCTCGACGCGAGCTTCGCGCCGGGTCGACGCGCGCGCCGTCGCGAGGCGGCGCGTCGATCAGCGCCCGGCAAGGGCGATCTGCTCGGGCGTCAGGATCTTCGCCATCGTGCCGATCGTCTCGGGGCGGATGAAGACGGCGGTGCCGGGCTCGAGGTCGCGCAGCTCGAAGCGGCCGGGGGTCGCGATCGACGCGGTCGCGAGCGTCGCGCCGCTGTCGTCGGTGACCGAGACGCGGCCCGGCCTGCCGAACGGCGGACGGTTGTAGATCGTCGTCACCAGCACGACGACCGTGCCGGAGCCGTCGACGATCGTTCCCTCCGCCGACACCGCGGGCGCCGCGTCGCCGGACTGGTACGCCTTCTCCGCGTGGGGCGTCGGGTTGATGTCGTAGTAGAGGTGGCGCATCGCCTGCGCGTCGATCGTGTCGCCGCGGATGCCGTCGCCTTCGGCGGTGAGCTCGTCGTGGCCGGCGCCGAGCAAGGGCTCGTCGACGCACGCGGCGAGGCCGAGCGCGAGGGCCGAGGCGATCGAGAGGGAGAGGAACGACGGGAGCACGCGTTGGTTCATGGCCTGCGGCGAAGAGCACGGAGCGGGCCAGCGCCAGACCCGCGGAACGACTCGGGCCGCGCGGGCGCGGCGGGCGAAGGTCGACAACACCTGTGGCGATCGTCGACAACGCCCCGGGCGCCGCCGCGGGCACGCGGGCGCGAGGTGCTAGCCTCAATGCCGGTCACTTAGCAGCCCGCCTCGACGGCGGCTTGGCGGGCCGCTTGCGGGCGTAGTTGCTCATCTTGATCTTCACGGCGCGTGGAAATGAGCGCGCGGGCCGTCGTGGCGGCAGCACGAAGCGGCGAATCTTGTC
>DASZXE010000518.1:0-1561 GCA_035546475.1 Kofleriaceae bacterium | reverse complement strand
CGACGAGCCCGCCTCCGTGCAGGTGGTCGTCGTCGACGACTACCTCGAGCCGGCGCTCGCCGAGCAGGACCATCACGCGCGGGCCAGCGGCCGGCGCTGGCTGCCGGTGCGCACGACCGGCCTCGCGCCGTGGTTCGGCCCGCTGTTCGGCCGGCCCGGCGGCCCGTGCTGGCACTGCCTCGCCCATCGCCTGCGGTGGAACCGGCCGATCGAGACGTACCTGCAGCGAGCGGCCGGCGCGCCGGGCGGGCGCACGCCGTTCACCGCCCCGCGCGTCGGCGTCGCGGCGAGCGAGCGCGCGGCGGCGAGCCTCGCGGCGCTCGGCCTGGCCTGGTGGCTCGCCGACGGCGGCACCGGCTCGATCGACGATCACCTGGTCGCCTTCGAGCTGTCGGAGCTGCGCGGCGTGCGCCACCGGGTCGTGCGGCGGCCGCAGTGCCCGGCGTGCGGCGATCCGACGCTGGTGACCCGCCGCGCCGACCGGCCGCTCGAGCTCGCCAGCCAGCCGAAGCGGTTCACGATCGACGGCGGCTTCCGCGTGATGACGCCGGCGGAGACGCTCGCGCGCTGCGAGCCGCAGGTCAGCCCGATCACCGGCGTGCTCGCGAGCCTCGGTCCGGTTCCCGGACGCGATCACCCGGCGCGGCCGGTGTGGGGCGCGGTCTACCGGGTGGTGCCGCCGGGGCCGTCGCCGGGCTTCGACGACTTCCACCGGCTGACCAGCGGCAAGGGCACGACGCCGGTGCAGGCGCGGGCGAGCGCCCTGTGCGAGGGCCTCGAGCGGGTGAGCGCGATCTTCCACGGCGACGAGGCACGCGTGCGCGCGCGGGCGAGCGAGCTCGGCCCCGCGGCGATCGCGCCGCCCGCGCTCGAGCAGTGGAGCGCCGCGCAGCTCCGCGCGCACGTGCCCGCGGCGCAGCGCGACGCGAAGCGCAGCCCGCCGCGCGCCTACGCCGACGACGAGCTCGACTGGACGCCGGTCTGGTCGTTGACGCACGCGCGCCGCCGGCTGGCGCCGACCGCCTACTGCTACCAGCACGCGCCGCACGCCGCCGACCTCGCGCTGGTCGGCTTCAACCCGAACGGCCACGCCGCCGGCAACTGCCTCGAGGAGGCGATCCTCCAGGGCTTCCTCGAGCTCGTCGAGCGCGATGCGGTCGCCGTCTGGTGGTACAATCGGCTGCGCCAGCCGGCGGTGTCGCTCGACGGACCGGAGCTGGCGTGGGCGGCGGGGCTGCGCGAGCACTACCGCGGGCTCGGCTGGGGCCTGTGGGTGCTCGACCTGACGACCGACCTCGGCGTGCCGGCGTACGTCGCGCTCGCCGAACGCGAGGGCGGCGGCCGCTGGTCGGTCGGCTTCGGCTGTCACCTCGACGCGCGGCTCGGCGTGCAGCGCGCGCTCACCGAGCTGAACCAGATCTTCGATCCCGACGACGCCGCGCCCGCGCCGTGGGACGCCGCCGCGCTCGCCGACGACGGCTTCCAGCGGCCGGATCCGGCCGCGCCGCCGCGCTCGCTCGCCGACGCGCCGCCGGTGACGACCGACGACCTCCGCGACGAC
>DASZXE010000517.1:0-3689 GCA_035546475.1 Kofleriaceae bacterium | reverse complement strand
CCTCGCTGCTGACCCCGGCGGCCCGCGCGGCCGCAGCCCCCTGGTCGTCTACGTCGCCCGCATCCGCGACTTCGAGCGCAACGACTGGCTCGTCTACCTCGCGTGGGTCGGCCTGATGCTCGGCCTGGTCGCGTCGACCGGCGGCTTCCTCGCCGCCGGTACCCGCCACGGCGTCCGCTTCCCGCTCGAGGCGTGGCTGGTCCCCCTCGGCGCCGCCGTCTTCACGGTCGCGATCGCGATCGACACCATCGGCCACCGCACGATCTACAAGGAGGCGCTGCGCGGCGGCGAGCAGCTCGTCCACCACATCACGATCGCGTGCGGCGTCGCGAGCTGCGTCCTGCTGACGCTGGCGTACCAGCGCCCCGGCGTGTGGGTCCCGGCGATGGTGTTCACGGTGCTGTCGTTCCTCTACAGCCTCGTCGACGAGGTCTTCCACTGGCGGCGCTACACCGGCGGCCGCGCCGACCCGGTCGAGATGTGGAGCCACGTCGGCATCTTCATCGGCCACGGCACGATGATGCTCGGCTGGTGGCGCTTCTATCAGCTCGGCTACCCGGGCGTCCGCGAGACGCTCGCCGCCCTCGGCGGCTGACGTCAGTCCTCGGTGCCGGGCACCGGGCAGAACGGGGCGTGGTCGGCCGCCGCGTCGAGCGCCGCGCGGACGTGGCGGCGGGCGCGCTCGAACGGCGCGGTCGACACCTGCCACAGGCCGGAGAAGGCGTCGTCGAGATCCTCGACGAGGTAGAGCACGTGCGAGATCGCCGCCGCCAGCGCGCCGGTGATGACCGCGTGGATCCAGAAGCGGTCGACCTGCAGGAGGAACATCGACGCGACGACCACCAGCGCGCCGACGTAGAGCAAGAGGCGCAGGCCGAGCGGCATCCGGGTGCGGGCGGCGACCAGCCGCGATGTCCGGGCGTCGGACAGGTCGTTGAAGCGGCTCAGCGCCTCGGCGTGCAGCGACCGCTCGCAGTCGGTCTCCGGATCGAAGCAGTGGAGCCCGCGCCAGACGACGTCGAGCTCGCTGCCGATCCGCTCGATGGTCGCCTCGTCGCCCTTGGTCATCGCCTGCCACTCGCTCGCGATCACCGCGTCGAGGTAGCGGACCAGCCCCTTGTGCAGCACCTCGCGCGGGCCGGTGCGGAAGCCGTCGATGACGCGGAACAGATCGAGCAGCTCGCTCGCCTCCCGCTCGACGAGCGAGCGGGCCTCGTTGAACTGGCCCCACACCGCCGACACCACGAAGGCGAGCAGCACCGCGTAGATGGTGCCGACCGTCTGCAGGTAGTTGCCGACGACGTCGTTCGACGTCTTCAGCTCGTCCATCGGGATCCACTGGCGGGCGAACCAGAGCGCCCCCACCGTCACCATCCCGGCTCCGACGACGATGGGGATCAGGCCGGCGATGGCGAGCAGGAAGCGGCGCATGGGCTCGGCGCACGATAGCGCGCCGCGCCCGGCCGGCGGCGATAGGCGATCGTCGATCTCGCGCGCGGGGGGGCGCCTGGCCTATGATCCGTCGACGGGGAGGCCGCGCGAATGACGACGAACACGCGATCGCACAAGGAGCTGGACGGCGAGCTCGATGCCGAGCGCCGGCGCGAGTTCATGCACGCGATCCTCACCGATGTCCGCGCGCTCGAGCGGATGATCACGGAGGGCCGCTTCGAGACCGGCATCCGCCGGATCGGCGCCGAGCAGGAGATGTTCCTCATCGACCAGCAGTGGGTGCCCGCCCGCGGCGCGCTCAAGATGCTCGAGCTCCTGCGCGACGACCACTTCACCACCGAGCTCGGCCTGTTCCAGCTCGAGGCCAACTGCGATCCGCAGGTGTTCACCGGCGACGGGCTGTCGCGCATGCACGCGCAGCTCGACGACCTGGTCGGCCGCGCGCGCGCCGCCGCCTCCGCCGCCGACATGGACGTCGTGCTGATGGGCATCCTGCCGACGATGCGCAAGTCGGACCTCGCGCTCGACAGCATGGTGCCGAGCCCGCGCTACATGACCCTCAACCGGATCATGACCGAGCTGCGCGGCGGCAACTTCGAGTTCTCCATCAAGGGCCTCGACGAGCTGATCATCGAGCACGACTCGGTGATGCTCGAGGCCTGCAACTCGAGCTTCCAGGTCCACCTGCAGGTCACGCCGGCCGAGTTCGCGCGGGTCTACAACCTCGCGCAGGTGCTCGCCGGGCCGATCATGGCGATCAGCGCCAACTCGCCGCTCCTGTTCGGCCGCCGGCTGTGGGCGGAGACGCGCATCGCGCTGTTCCGCCAGGCGGTCGACACCCGGCTCACGCACCACCTGCGCGAGACCGAGGCGCGCGTCAGCTTCGGCACCCGCTGGGTGAAGGAGTCGGTCGTCGAGATCTTCAAGGAGGACATCGCGCGCTTCCGCACGCTGGTGTCGACCGATCTCGACGAGAACCCGATGGAGAAGCTCGACCGCGGCGAGGCGCCGCTGCTGAAGGCGCTGCGCCTGCACAACGGCACCATCTACCGGTGGAACCGGCCGTGCTACGGCCTCATCGACGGCAAGCCGCACCTCCGCATCGAGAACCGGGTGATGCCGGCGGGACCGAGCACGATCGACGAGATCTCGAACGGCGCGTTCTGGTTCGGGCTGATGACCGAGCTCGCCCACCGCGGCGAGGAGGTCCACCGCCGCATCGACTTCGACCAGGCGGGCGCCAACTTCTACACGGCCGCGCGCGAGGGGCTGGGCGCGACGTTCGGCTGGCTCGACGGCGAGGACATCTCGGCGCGCAACCTGGTGCTCGATCGGCTGCTGCCGCTCGCCGAGGCCGGGCTGCGGCGGGCCGCCATCACCGACGGCGACGTCAAGCGCTACCTCGGCGTCATCGATCACCGCGTGCGCACGGCGCGGACCGGCGCGCGCTGGCAGTTCTCGTCGTGGAACTCGCTGCGCGACCGGGCGACGCCGGGCGAGCGCGCGAACGCGCTGGTCGCGGCGACGGTGAAGCGCCAGCTCACCGGGCGGCCGGTGTCGGAGTGGGAGCGCGCGCGGCTCGACGAGGCGGACGTCACCCGCCACAACTACCTCCGCGTCGAGCAGTACATGACGACGGACCTGTTCACGGTCCAGTCCGACGATCCGATCGAGATGATCGCCAACCTGATGATCTGGGAGCGGATCCGCCACGTCCCCGTCGAGGACAAGGACCACCGGCTGATCGGCCTGGTGACCCAGCGGGCGGTGCTGCGCTTCATCGCGTCGCACGGCATCAGCCACCGGACGCCGGCGTCGGCGATCATGCGGCGCGACGTGCTGACGGTGGCGCCGGAGACGCCGACGATCGACGCGATCCGGCTGATGCGCCGCAAGCGGATCGGCTGCCTGCCGGTCGTGCAGGACGGCCGGCTGGTCGGCATCCTCACCGAGGAGGACTTCCTGACGATCGCGTCGAAGCTGCTCGAGGAGCGGCTGGGCGACGGCACGGTCGAGGCGATCGAGGGTCCGGGAACCGGACGGACCTCGTCGCTGGCGGCGACCGACCGCGCCGCCGATCGGTCGGCGAGTCACCGGCTGCCGATCGACACCGCGCCGAGCCTGCCGCCGACGCCGGTCGTCGACGCCCCGGCCCCGGCCCCGGTCGCGGTCGCGGGGGCGCCCGCGCCCGAGGCCCACGGCGCGCCGCCACCGCCCGACGCGATCCCGCCGGCGAG
>DASZXE010000516.1:0-5965 GCA_035546475.1 Kofleriaceae bacterium | reverse complement strand
CCTCGACGGCGCCCACGTCGTGCCGTCGGCGAACGCCTACTCGACGCTCGCGTACGCCACGCGCGCCTCCGATGTCCGTCACGTCGCCGTCGACGGCCGGCTGGTCGTGCGCGACCGCGAGCTGCTCACGCTCGACCGCGCCCGCGTGATCGCCGACGCCCGCGCCCACGCGACCCGCATCTTCGCGAAGCTGTAGCCGCGGCCGAGCGGCGTTCGCCGCGTCGCGGGTGCGCGAGGCCAACCTCTCGCTGCGCAGCGCGCTGCACACCGTCCCCGAAGGCCCCGGACCCGCGGCGGACCGGTAGCGATCGGTGAGCGACGGGCGAAAGCGCCCACCCGTGCGAGGCCGGCGCGCGGCCGCTCCGTCGCCGCCGGGACCGTGCGGACGCAGGTGCGCGACCCGCGAGAACGTCCGCGAACCGGACACATGGCACGAGAGTCGCACTGAGCGCCTTTCGTGCGGAACCCGTTCATCACCATCACCTCCCTGTGGTGCGGGGGCCTCGCCCTCGCGCTGGCGTCGGCGTGCTCGAGCCCGGCGGGCGGCCCGGGTGGCTCGGACGACGACAACGTCGGCCCCGACGCGGGCATCGACGCGCCGCCGTGCTCCGGCACGCCGCACGCCGAGGAGCCGGGCAACGGCCGCGACGACGACTGCGACGGCCTCGTCGACGAGACGCGGGTCTGCGCGAACGGCGGCGACTTCACGTCGATCGCCGCGGCGGTGACGGCGGCGCCCGACCACGGCGCGATCGAGGTGTGCCCCGGCAGCTACCTCGAGCGCTTCGAGCTGGCCGGCAAGCACCTCACGATCCGCGGCGGCGGCGCGGCCACCACCTTCCTCGACGGCGGCGGCAACGGCCCGGTGATCGTCATCCACGACGGCGCCGGCCTCGTGCTCGACCAGCTCGCGGTGACCCACGGCCACTCGACCGGCGGCGGCGGCGACATCGTCTGCGACCACGGCGGCCTCACGATGAGCGACAGCGCGCTCACCGACGGGCGCGCGGAGACCGGCGGCGGCGGCCTGTTCGGCAACGGCTGCGACGTCCACATCACCGGCAGCACCTTCAGCGGCAACGAGGGCGTGCCGATGGGCGGCGCGATCGCGCTCGTCGACTCGACCGGCGCGATCGCCGACAGCCACTTCAGCGCCAACGCCGCCGACGACGGCGGCGCCATCCACCTGCAGGAGGGCAGCGTCACGCTGCGCAACAACGAGCTGCGCGGCAACACCGGCCGCGTGCACGGCGGCGCCATGTGGGTCGGCGCCGACTCGGTCGTGGAGGACAACGTGGTCGCCGGCAACCACGCCGGCTGGGACGCGGGCGGCCTGTGGGTCGACCGCCACGCGCCGACCGTCCAGCGCAACACCTTCGACGGCAACGACGCGATCGAGGAGGCGGGCGGCGTCTACCTCAACCAGAGCCACGCCCACTTCAGCGACAACCACGTCACCAACAACAGCGCGATGGACGACGGCGGCGGCATGCGGGTGTTCACCTGCAACGCGACGCTCGAGCGCAACGTGATCTCCGGCAACCACGCCGGCCTCGACGGCGGCGGCCTCAAGGACTCGCACCTGCCGAGCCTCTACGTCGACAACACGATCACGGACAACGTGACGATGTGGGCCGGCGGCGGCATCGAGATGGACAACGACGCGAGCGTGATCCGCGGCGGCCTCATCGCCCGCAACCACGCGGCGGTGGGCGGCGGCGTCCACGGCATGCTGTGGCCGTGGGAGGGCGGCGGCTTCGAGGACGTGAAGATCGTGGACAACGTCGCCGTGCGCGGCGCCGGCGTGCAGTTCCACGAGATGTTCTATCCGGTGCACCTGACGCGGGTGACGATCAGCGGGAACGTCGCCAGCGGCGACGGCGGCGGCCTGTGGGCGCGGCAGGCGGACCTGAACGTCGTCAACTCGACGATCGTCGGCAACCACGCGCACGTCGGCGGTGGCGTCTGGGTCGGCCCGCTCGGCCAGAACGACCCGCCGTGGACCGATCCGTGCCCGTGCCCGCCGGCGGCGCCGACGATGCACTTCGGCTTCTCGGTCGTGTCCGGCAACGCCGCGCCGACCGGCGCCGGCGCCTTCATCGGCATCCCGAACGTCACGTTCGAGAACTCGATCCTCGAGGGCAACAGCGGCAACAGCAGCGTGTCCGTCGCGCAGGGCGTCGCGGCGCCGACCTGGCGCTACAACGACGTGCGGCCGGCGACCTTCGACGGCATGGCAGATCCGACCGGGCAGCTCGGCAACCTGGCGGCGGCGCCGGACTTCCTCGACATGCCGAACGGCGACTTCCACCTGCGGGCGGGCAGCGCGCTCATCGACGCGGGTGACCCGGCGATGCGCGACCGCGACGGCACGTGCGCGGACATGGGCGCGTTCGCCGGACCGGACGCGCCGTAGCGCGCCGCCAGGCCGTGCGCCGGCGCCGCCGCCCTCGCCTCGCGCTCGGCCTCGCGCTCGGCCTCGCGCTCGGCCTACGCCGCGAGGGCCGCGAGCAGCTCGCCGATGCCGGGATGCGCGGCGAGCTCGGCGGACGGCGCGCGCGGGACGCGGACGATCGAGAGACCGGCGGCGATCGTCCGCGCCGACAGCTCGGCGGCGTTGGTGCCGGTCGACGCGTCGGCGGTGGCCGGCGCCGACAGCGCGATCGCCCGGGCCGCGAGCCCGTGCGCGGCGCACGCGTGGAGCGCCGCGGCCGCGTCGTGGAGGACGCCGAGCCGGTCGGGCGCGACCAGCAGCAGCCGCATCCCGGCGCGGATCGCCGGCGGCGCGGCGGCGAGCCACCCGGCGCTGTCGAGCGCGTCGTCGAGCGGCGAGCAGAGGCCGCCGGCCAGCTCGACCACCATCGCCGGCCACGCCGACGCCAGCTCGAGCCAGCGGCGGTGCAGCGCGGCCGGATCGATCCGCACGCCCTCGCGCCGCGCCGCCAGGTGCGGCGAGATCGGCGCGCGCAGCCGCACCGACGGCACGTGCACCGCCGACCGCGCCGCCAGCGCGGCCTCGTCCTCGCCGGGCCCGGCCGGATCCTCGACGCCGCTCTCCACCGGCTTCCAGGCGACGACCGGCCCGCGCGCCGCCAGCGCGCGGACGAGCGCCACCGCGACGTGCGTCTTGCCGACCCCGGTCCCGGTGCCGCTGACGACGATGATCACGCGCCCCGCCTCGCGCGCGGCGCGCCGCCGCTCACTTCTTGAAGGCCTTCGCGCCGGCGATGATCTTGCCGGCCATCCCCTCGGGGTTGAACTCGTAGTGCCACGGCTCGTTCTGGTACGGGAAGAAGTTGAACTTCGCGCCGTTCAGCATCATCCACTTCAGCACGCTCGACCGGTAGTACTTCATCAGGTTCACCGCGTCGCCGGTCGTCGTCTCCTTGACGCTGAACTCGTTGCCCTTCTGGTCGGCGTCGGTGTCGACCGAGAGCTGGAGGTCGAGCGCGAGCCCGTAGCTGTGCGACGAGTTCGACGCGACGGCGTACTTGTTCGTGCTGACCTTGTTCGCCTGCGGCTCGCGGTAGCCGGACAGCACGCGCAGGTCGACGCCGTCGGCCTTCGCCGCGTCGTGCATCTGCGCGAACGCCGCCGCCGCCTCGTGGTGGCAGCGCTGCTTGCGGCCGGCCGCGCAGTGCTCGGGCGGCAGCGCCGCGAGCTGCGACTCCAGGTAGTCCTTGATGTGGTAGGCGGTGGCGCCGCCCTTCGTGTTCATGATCTCGATGTTGATGCGGCGCTCGTTGTAGCCGAAGTGCTTGTAGAGCGCGTTGCGGAAGCGGACGAACGGCTCCCACGTCTTGCCCGGCACCTCCTTCTCCGCCGGGAACATCAGCACGCCCTTCCTGGCGAGCGTGACGCACTCGTCGTACTGGGCCTTGAGCTTGTCGGGGAAGACCGAGGTCGCGTCGTCGGTGTTGTGGATCCAGGCCTGCTTCGCCGGATCCTGATCGGTCGCCGGCGCCGGGCCCTTGTCGTCGTCGAGCTGGCCGACCTGCTGCTCGAGGTGCGGCTGGACGAGGCCGTCCTGCTCGTGCTTCTGCACCGGCTCGTCGCCGTGCACCGCGGGGGCGCCGGCGTTGGCGGCGGCGGCGGGGCCGGCCGGCACGACGCTGTTGACGAGGGAGAGGAGGTCCTCCATGCCGACCGACTGGTGCGGCGCCTCGGGGCCGGCGGCCTCGTGCTCGGCCCCGTGCTCGGCCCCGTGCTCGGCGCCCGCGGGGCCCACCGGTCCGGCGCCGTCCGACGGGCGCGGCTTCGCCGACGCGTTCTCGAAGCTGTCGCTGTCCTCGACGCCGTGGCCGATCGACAGGATCGCGTCGTCCATCGCGTCGTCGCGGATCTCGCCGTGCTGGCGCTTGGCGACCAGGATGAGGATGTCGGCGTGGACCTGGCCGTCCTTCAGGATCTGCGAGTGCTGCAGCACCTTCGTGTTGTTCTCGCGCTGCTCGCCGGCGGCGAGGTGCTGGACCTCGAAGCCGGCCTTCTTCGCGTGCGCCGCCAGCACCGACTTGCCGAAGTAGGCCTCGTGGTGGACCGAGCCCTTGCCCTGCACCTGCTGCGGGCTGCCGATGATGTGAAGGCTCTTGCCGGCGCTGCCCGAGAAGATCCACTTCGACGCGTCGGCGAAGTGCGCGCTCGAGTAGCTGGTGTCCATCAGCGTCAGGTCGGTGATGTGATCGGCGAGGTCGCCGGCGCCGCGCAGCGCGTCGTGCACGCCCTGGTAGCCGCCCGCCGAGTGGCCGGCGATCGAGATGTGGCCGGCGGCGAGCGACTTCTGGCCGAGCGGCCCGGCGAGCTGGCCGAGCACGGTCCCGAGGAACGCCGGCAGGCCCGCCTGCAGGTCCTTCATGTAGCCGCCCTCGTGCGCGCGATCGTCGCCGCGGGCGCCGACCACGCCCTGCGGCAGGATCGCGATGACGTTCTTGCCGCGCGCGTGGGTCATCGCCTCGGCGGCGACGTCGGCGCCGGAGATGACGCCGTGCTTGTTCTTCTGCTTGTCGTCGATGCCGTACTGCGCGTCGTGGCCGTGGAAGAAGAGGAAGATGTCGGGCGTCGCGGTGACGCCGCCCGGCGACGCGAAGACGAGGCACTGCTGGTGGCCGCTGTCGATGACGGCCTTGAACGGCTCGCCGGGCGCGGTCTGCACCGGCGGCACCTGCTCGTGGCCACCGGCGGCGGGCGCGGGGCCGTTCGCCGCGGGCGCCGCGCCGTTCGCGGGCGCGGGCTGCGGCGCGATCTCCCCGAGCTGCTGGAGGAACGCGCCGAGCATCGCCTTGAAGTCGAGCGACGGCTTGCCGCCGTTCTGCTGCTGGTCGTAGACGGCGAGCTTCTCGACGGCCTGCAGCTTGTCGATCACGCCGGTCGCGTACTCGCGGAAGAGGCCGGCGGCCTGGGCGAGCATCTTGGCGGCGTGATCGGCCGGAGTGGCCTGGGGCGCCTGCTCCTCGGCGGGCGCGGGCGGCGCGGCCGGGACGTGCTGGTCGGCGTGCGCCGGCGCGTTCGGGGCGTTGACCGCGGGCGCGGGGCCGTTGCCGTGGACCGCGGGCGCGGCGGGGGCGGCGGGCACCGGCGCGTTCGCGGCGGGGCCGTTCGCGGCGACGTGCTCGACGATCGGCGCGGCCTCGGCGGGCGCGTTGCCGTGTGCGGGCGGCTTCCGGGCGGCGGCCGCGGTCAGCGGGCCGACCATGCCGTCGGGGGTGAGGCCGTGCTCGGCCTGCCACGCGGCGACCTTCTCCGGGTCGATGATGCCCTTGTCGCCCGCGCAGGCGTAGCTGGTCGCCTCCGAGAACACGGCGACGTGGTTGCGGTGCATCAGGTTGTAGTGGCGGGCGGCGGACCAGTCCTTGCCCGCCGGCTCCTGCTCCTTCTCGGGCGCGGGCGGCGCGACCGCCACCTGCGCGTTCTGGACGGCGGGCTGCGGCGCGGCCTCGACCGGCTTCGTCGCCGGCGCGGCCGGCGCGAC
>DASZXE010000515.1:0-4740 GCA_035546475.1 Kofleriaceae bacterium | reverse complement strand
AGCCCGCCGGTGGCGCCGCGCCCCCGCCGCCCGGCTCCGCCCCCGCCGCGCCGGCCGCGCCGGCCGCGTCGCTCAAGCTCCCCGCCGGCAAGTAGCTCAGCCGAGCCGGAACTCGGGCGGGATCTGCTCGGGCGACTCGATGACGGTCCCGATCTCGCGCAGGAGGCCGTTGCCGAGCGAGTAGATCCAGCCGTGCACGGCGACGCTCTGCCCGCGCAGCCACGCGTCCTGCACGATCGTCGTGTGGCAGACGTTGGCCACCTGCGCCTCGACGTTCAGCTCGGCGAGCCGGTTCGCGCGCGCGACCGGGTCGTCGATCGCCGCCAGCTCGTCGCGGTTCCACAGGTGGACGTCGCGGATGTGGCGCAACCAGTTGTCGATCAGGCCCAGCCGCTGCGGCGACATCGCCGCCCGCACGCCGCCGCAGCCGTAGTGGCCGCAGACGATCACGTGCTTCACCTTCAGCACGTCGATCGCGAACTGCAGCACCGACAGGCAGTTGACGTCGGTGTGCTCGACGACGTTCGCCACGTTGCGGTGGACGAACAGCTCGCCCGGCAGGCGGCCGAGGATCTCGTTCGGCGGCAGCCGGCTGTCGGAGCAGCCGATCCACAGGAGCTCCGGCTGCTGCACGGCCTCCAGCCGCTGGAAGAAGCCGGGATCGCGCGCCGCGCTGTCGGCCGCCCACTTGCGGTTGGCCGCGAAGCAGTCGTCGATGAGGCTCACGACGCCCGCGCCTCCGCGGCGTGGCGCAGGTAGACCTGCACCGACGGCCGCTCCCACGTCGACCGCGCGTACGCGCGCAGGGGCTCGGGCACCGGATCGCCGTTGGCCACCAGCCGCATCAGCGCGAGCGCGAGGTCGGCGTCGGCGATGCACCACGCGCTCGCGATGCTGGCGCGCGCGCCGACCGCGTGGGCCGCGACCCGCAGGAGGTCGTCGGCCTGCGCCTGCGCGTCGGCGGGCAGCGGCGCGTCGGTCGGCGCGCCGAACACCGTCGAGGTCGGCCGGTGCTCGCGCAGCGCGAACAGGCTCGTGCGCAGGAACGACATGATCGTCCGCGCGTGCGCGCGCTCGCCGAGGTCGGCCGGGAAGATGCGCGGATGGCCCGGCGTCGGGAACGTCTCCGCCAGGTACTCGGAGATCGCGAGCGACTCGCCGATCGCGACGTCGCCGTGGACGAGCACCGGCACCTTGCCGACGCCGGTCAGCGCCCGCAGGTGCGCGCGCACGTCGTCGGGCAGCGGCAAGGGCGGCAGCTCGAGCCGGTAGGGGAGGCCCTTCTCCTCGAGGGCCACCATCGCGTGGAACACCCACGGGCTCACCCAGCCACGCTCGCCGTACAGCACGAGGTCCTTGGTCATGGCGCGCATCGTGACACAGTCCGGCGATGCACAAGAGCCGCCTCTGCGCGATCGGGATCGACTGTCAGGACGCCGACCTCGCCACCGCCGCCGCGTTCTGGAGCGCGGCGCTCGGACGGCCGGTGCGCGAGACCGAGGGCGCGTACGCGGCGCTCGAGGATCGGCCGAGCCAGCCGAGCGTGTTCGTCCAGCGCGTCGAGCACCCGAGCCGCGTCCACCTCGACCTCGAGACCGACGACGTCGAGGCGGAGGTCGCCCGCCTCGAGGCGCTCGGCGCGAAGCGGCTGCAGAAGATCAAGACCTGGTGGGTGATGGAGTCGCCGACCGGCCAGCGCTTCTGCGTCGTGCGGCCGCAGCGCGGCCCGCTCGGGCCCGACGCCACCACGTGGCCGTGAGCGGGACCGTCAGCGGCCGGCGACGCGGGTCGCCCGCACCGGCGCGATCGCGCCGCCCGCCGGGATGAACCGCAGGCCGCTGCCCTGCTCGCAGTCGCCGCTGATCGCGAGCCGCTCGATGCCTGGCTCGCGCGCGAACGGGAACGCCCCGTCGAGCTCGTCGGCGCCGAGGTCGCGGTCGCGGCAGGTGAAGGTGTCGACCGGGCGCGCGGGCTCGGTCCACACGCCCTCGTCGGCGCAGCCGCTCGGCGGCGCGTCGTCGCGGGCGGCGCGCGCCGCGTCGGCCGGCGCGACCTCGAAGGTGTGCAGGCCGCACCGCCAGTGCCAGGTCACCTCGCCGCCGACCTCGTGCAGCTCGAGCAGCAGCCGGTCGTCGCCCTCGGTCGCCCGGCCGGCGAACGTGCGCGTGCCGAGCTCGCGCCAGACCGCGAGGTGGCGCGCGTCGGCGCCGCCCTCGTCGCTCACCTCGGCGACCACCGTGAGCTGCGCCTCGAGCCCGTTGCGCTCGAGCCGGTAGGTGTCCGCGCGCGAGGTCGCCTGCGCGGGGCCCGTCTCCAGCTCGCGATAGACCCAGACCTCGTGGCCGCTGCCGGTCGGGGCGTTGGCGGGCGGCCCGGCCGGCGGGGCCACCGGCCCGCACGCCGCCATCGTCGCCATCGCCGCCATCGCCGCCATCGCCGCCATCGCCACCGTCGCCGCCGCCGGGCCCGCCACCATCGTCGTCACGTACCGCATGAAGCGATCGTAGCGACCGCCCCACCACCCCGCCGCCCGCGGCTACCCGGTGCGCGTCCGTGCGCGAGCGCTACACCGAAGGCGCTTCGACGCTCGCCGGCAGCTCGTCGCGGTACGGCGCGCCGTCGAGCCGCAGCTCGGTCGTCGCGTCGAGGATCTTCTCGGACGTCGCCCGCGCGCGCCGCCCCTTGGCGCCGCGCTCGAGCCGCGCGGACAGCCGCAGCAGCGTGTACGCGGCGGCCGCCTGCTCGAGCGACTCGGCGCCGAGCCGCGCGACGTCGTCCGGCGTCCGCGTGCCGGCCCGCCGCGCCCACTCGCTGGCCGCCGCCGGCTGCAGCGCCTCCGCGATCTCCGCGGCCATCACCATCGGATCGCAGGCGGTGCCGAGCGTCATCCGCGTGTAGCGCGCGCGCCGCAGCGAGCGCTCCTGGCGCATCCGCCGGCCCGCCAGCGACGCGACCGCGAGCCCGAGCGAGACGACGCCGAACCCGATCGCCGGCAGGTTGCCGTCGGCCAGGCCCGCGAGCAGCGCGATGAGGCCGACCACCAGCCCCCACGCGCGCACGTAGCCGTGGGCGACGCCGCGCAGGGTCATGCGCATGGGATGGCCGAGCTTGCGGCGGGCGTCGGTGATCCACAGCGCCTTCATCGGGAAGAGCGGCAGGAACCAGAGGTGCCCGAACCGCGTCATCCCGTGCTGGCGGTCGACCTCGTCGTGGTGGCCGTAGAAGCGATGTCCCCAGACGAACAGCATGCTGCGCCCCCCTTGCGGCGAGCCCTCAGCATAACACGCAGGCGTCCCGGATCAGATCTCGATCTGCAGGCCGAGCTCGACGACGCGGTTGGGCGGCAGGTTGAAGAACGCCGTCGGCGCGCGCGAGTTGCGCGACAGGAACGAGAACAGGACCTTGCGCCAGCGCGCCATCGGCGCCTTGCCGCTCGTGAGCAGCGTCTGCCGGCCCAGGTAGTACGTCGTCTGCATCGGCGCCGCGGTGACGAACCCCGCCTCCGCGCAGCGCCGGATGAACGCCGGCACGTCGGGCGACTGCATGAAGCCGACCCGCGCGGTCACCCGGTGCATGCCGTGGCCGAGGTCCTTCACGTCGAGCGCGCGCGCCGACGACACCCACGGCACCGGCTCGGTCAGCACCGAGAACAGCACGACCTCCTTGTGCAGCACGCGATTGTGCTTCACGTGGTGGAGGACGACGTTCGGCACGTTCTCCGACGCCGACGCCATGAACACCGCCGTGCCGTCGACGCGCGGCAGCGGGTTCATCTCCAGGTCCATCATGAACAGGTCGGTCGGGATCGCGCCCGACTCGATCACCTTGCCGAGCTCGACGCGGCCGCGCCACCAGGTCGTCATCACCGCGAAGACGGCGACGCCGACCGACAGCGGGAACCAGCCGCCGTCGAGGAGCTTCGACGAGCAGGCCACCAGGAACGCGGTGTCGAAGGTGAGGAACAGGGCCAGGAGCGAGCCGGCGCGCGCGGTCGGCCAGTTCCACCGCTCGATCGCCACCCGGTAGAACAGGAACGACGTGATCGCCATCGTGCCGGTCACCGCGATGCCGTACGCGGCCGCCAGGTTCGAGCTGGTGCGGAACTGCAGCACCAGCACGACGCAGCCGAGCATGAGCAGGTAGTTCATCTCCGGGATGTAGATCTGGCCCTCGGCGTGCGCCGACGTGTGGATGACCGTGAGCCGCGGCCAGAAGCCGAGCTGGATCGCCTGCCGGGTCAGCGAGAAGACGCCGGAGATGAGCGCCTGCGACGCGATGATCGCCGCCATGGTCGCCAGCACCAGCATCGGGATCAGCATCGGGCCGTCGACCATCGCGTAGAACGGGTTGGTGACGGTGCCCGGCTCGTGGCTGAGGAACAGCGCGCCCTGGCCGAAGTAGTTGAGGAGCAGGCCGGGCAGCGCGATCGTGTACCAGGCGAGCCGGATCGGCACCCGGCCGAAGTGGCCCATGTCGGCGTAGAGCGCCTCGCCGCCGGTGACGACGAGGAAGACCGAGCCGAGCAGGAGGAAGCCGTGCCACTGGTGGTGCGTCAGCACGTACAGGCCGTGGCGCGGATCGATCGCCAGCAGCACGCGCGGCTCGAGGGCGACCCAGCGGGCGCCGGCGACGCCGATCGAGATGAACCAGAGCAGCATCACCCAGCCGAAGACGCCGCCGATCTTGCCGGTGCCGTAGCGCTGCACGAAGAAGAGGCCGATCAGGATCGCGATCGTGATC
>DASZXE010000514.1:0-12950 GCA_035546475.1 Kofleriaceae bacterium | reverse complement strand
GGTGGCGGCGGCCGGGGCGGCGGCGATCTGCGCGATCGGCGCGGTGAACGGGAGCCGCGACCCGGCGGCGGCCGGGCGTGCGCTCGCTGCACACTGGCGCGCGTAAAATGCGCATGATCTCCAACACATGCGACGGACTGTTGCGTGCGATCGACGTGGCGCCGCGGGTGAATGTCGGCCACTCTCCTCGCGTCTCAGTCTCGATCAACCCCACCTTCGCAAGAGAGCCATCATGGTCAAGGTCGGTTTCGCCTCGCTGATCGCCACAGCCCTCGCCACCCTCGCGCTCGTCACCGCTGCCGCGCCGTCGTCGGTCGATGCCGCCGCCGGGTGCAAGCGCACGAAGTTCGACACGACGATGGTCGCGGAGGCGTGCAAGGCCGGCGGGCAGAAGGGCGCCAAGGACAAGATGAAGGAGTGGATGAAGGCCGCGAAGAAGCAGAAGGCGGACCTCGCGTGCGCCTCCTGCCACACCAAGGTCGGCGGCGACTACCCGCTCAAGAGCGACGGCCTGAAGCAGTACAAGGAGCTCGGCGGCCAGTAGGCCACGGTCTCCTGAGACCGCCACCGTCTCCTCATCGGGCTCCGGCGGCTCCGGCTCCCGATGGCCGAGCTGAGCGGAGCGACGACGGCAGCGGAGGCTCGGCGGCCAGTAGGCCACGGTCTCCTGAGACCGCCACCGTCTCCGCATCGGGCTCCGGCGGCTCCGGCTCCCGATGGCCGAGCTGGGCGGAGCGACGATGGCAGCGGAGCTCGACGTTTCGTCGGCCGCGGTGCGTCGCGCGACGGTCCTCGGTGGAAGAGCTGCCGACGACGGCAGCGAGATTCTCGGGTCGCCAAAGGGGAGCGGGAGCGGGAGCGGGAGCGGGAAGACGGGACCGCTACATCAACTGGTGCACTTCGCCTTGTTCTTGGCGGAGGCCTTGAGCGTCTTGTCCTTGTCCTTCGCCTTCGCGACCAGGGACGACTTCGGGTACTTCTCCGCGATCAGCGTGAAGTAGGCGCGCGCCTCGGTGCAGTTCTTCAGCGACTCCGCCGACTCGCCGGCGCGGAACAGCGCGTCGTCGGCGAGCGAGCTGTCGGGGAACTTGTCGTAGACCTTCTGGAACTCTCGGATCGCCGAGTCGTAGTCCTGCTGCTGGAAGTACGCCTCGCCGCGGAAGTACTGCGCGTCGTCGGCGCGGTCGTGGGTCGGGAAGCCGACCGCGAGCTGCTTGAAGTCCTCGCGCGCCTCGTCCCACTTCTTCTCGCCGAAGGCGGCCGTGCCCTTGGTCCACAGGTCGTCGGGGTTCATCGCGGCGGGCGTGCCGGCACCGGCGGCCGCGCCGCCGTGGCCCTCGAGCGCCGCGATGCGGGCGTCGAGCGCGGCCAGCTTGGCGTCGTTGTCGGCCTTGTACTTGTCGACGTCCGCCTTGAGGTCGTCGAGCATGTTCTTGGCCGCCGACACCAGGCCGGTCGAGACGCGGATGTCGTTGCGGAGCGAGTCGACGTCGGCGCCGAGGTCGGCGCTGTTGCGCTTCAGCACCTTCGTCGCCTGATCGAGGACGTCCTTCAGCTCGTTGACCTTGCCGGAGAGGTCGTTCTCCTTCTCGGTGACGCGGCCCTGGAGCTGATCGACGTCGCGGCGGAGGGCCTTGCCCTCGGCCTTGGTGGTGACCCAGAAGCAGCCGCTCGCCAGCGTGGCGAGGGTCGCGGCCGTGAGGATGACGGGCTTCATGACGGCTCCCGGGGTCAGTGCCACTGGAACTCGACGCGGCGGTCCTTGTCGTCGCCGAGGCCGGTCAGCTCGGTCTCGCCCTTCGGCACCACCTGCAGGCGGGCCGGATCGATGCCGAGCCGCGCGAGGTAGTCGGCGACCGTCTGCGCGCGGCGCTCGGACAGCGCGATGTTGTACTCGTCGGTGCCCGACGCGTCGGTGTGGCCGACGACGTAGACGCTCTTGCTGGTCTCCTTCTCGATGCAGGCCGAGTTGGCGTCGAGGCGGTCGCGCTCGGACGGCGCGATCGTCGAGTCGTCGAAGGAGAAGTAGATCGTCGACAGCGGGCACGGGCCCGGCTCGGTGGTGCCCTGCCACGGCTTCTGGCAGTAGCCGTCGATGCAGTCCTCGTCGTCGGCGCACTGCTCGTCGGTCGTGCAGGCGGTGGCGCGGTGGCAGGCGCCGGCCTCGCACTTGCCGCCGGGGCCGCACTCGTTGTCGGCGGCGCACGCCTGGCACTTGCCGGCCTGGCAGACCTTGCCGTCGGCGCAGTCGGCGTCCTTCACGCACTCGGGCTTGGCCTGGCAGGCGCCGTCTCGACAGACCTTGCCGTCGCCGCACGAGGCGTCGTCGGTGCACTGCACGCAGGTGCCGTTCAGGCAGACGTTGCCGTCCTTGCAGTCGGCGTTGCCCTCGCACGCGGGGCTCTTCGGTTTGTGACCGCAGGCGGCGACGAGCGCTGCGGTGGACCAGGCCACCGCCACCACACCGAGGGAGAACCGAAGGCCACGGGCTCGCATGGTCTGGACCCTACGAGCCTGGACCCCGGTAGTCAAATTGCCGCGAGCCCCCCGGACCGGGTACGGTCGGGCAGCAGATGCCGCGCCCCACGATCCTGGTCGTCGACGACGAGCCGAACATCCTGACCACGGTCCGGCGTTCGCTCGAGCTGGAGGGCTACGCGGTCGAGGTCGCCGGCTCGGCGGCGCTGGGGCTCATCAAGCTCGACGAGCGCGAGATCGACCTGGTGCTGCTCGACGTCCAGATGCCGGGCGAGACCGGCCTCGACCTGCTGCCGAAGATCCGCGCAGCGCACCCCGAGGTGATGGTCGTGATGATGTCGGGGCACGCGACGCTGGAGACGGCGGTGCAGGCGACCAAGCTCGGCGCCTACGACTTCATCGAGAAGCCGCTCACCGGCGACAAGGTCGAGCTGACCGTCCGCAACGCGCTCAACTTCGGCAGCCTCACGCGCGAGAACGCGCGGCTGCGCGAGCGGGCGGCGGCCGAGCACTCGATGGTCGGCCGGAGCGCGGTGATGCGGACGATCACCGACAAGATCGCGAAGACGGCGCCGACCTCGGGGCGCGTGCTCATCACCGGCGAGAACGGCACCGGCAAGGAGCTGGTCGCGCGCGCGATCCACGACCAGTCGAAGCGGGCGAAGGGCGCGTTCGTGAAGCTCAACTGCGCGGCGATCCCGTCGGAGCTGATCGAGAGCGAGCTGTTCGGCCACGAGAAGGGGGCGTTCACCGGCGCGACCAAGGACCGGCGCGGCAAGTTCGAGCAGGCCGACGGCGGCACCCTGTTCCTCGACGAGGTCGGCGACATGAACCCGAGCGCGCAGGCGAAGGTGCTGCGCGTGCTGCAGGAGGGCGAGCTCGAGCGGGTCGGCGGCGCGGAGACGATCAAGGTCGACGTGCGGGTGATCGCGGCGACCAACAAGGACCTGCCGGCGGAGTGCGCGGCGGGGCGGTTCCGCGAGGACCTCTACTACCGGCTGAACGTCGTGCCGATCCAGATGCCGCCGCTGCGGGCGCGCAAGGAGGACGTGCCGGCGCTGATCGATCACTTCCTGACGATGACGTGCGCGCGCGACGAGCGGCGGGTGAAGCGGATCGCGCCGGCGGCGGTGACGTTGCTCATGCAGCACGACTGGCCCGGCAACGTGCGCGAGCTGAAGAACGTCGTCGAGCGGATGGTGATCCTGACCGGCGACACCGACGTCATCGGCGAGCAGGACGTGCGCGACGCGCTGCCGTCGGTGAAGCCGGTGAAGGGCGCGTACCAGCAGGGGACGCCGTTCAAGGACCTCGTCGCGGCGGCCGAGCGCGAGATCATCATCGCGGCGCTCGACGCGCACGACCACCACGTGTCGAACACGGCCAAGGACCTGCAGCTCGAGCGGTCGCACCTCTACAAGAAGATGCGCGCGCTCGGCATCGACCACCGCGCCGACGAGCCAGAGTAACGGGAGAGTAACGGGGACAGGTTAGCGTGATGCTATAGATTTCGGAAGGTTGGCCGATTTCGACTGCTTCTGCTGCCACGCGGCTGCCACGCGGCACGTCGTCCGCTCGACGACGCGCTCACCGGTTCCCTCCGCGATTCGCTCGCCCAGACACACCTGACCGCGCTTGCTAGGTCTGTCGCCAACTGTGCACACCGCACCAGGCGGCGATGACCTCGTCGAAGCGGATGCGATCCCGGTCGCCGGGTAAGTTGTATACGTTGCGTCCTGCGACCGGAACGGCAACCGAGAATGCCTCGTCCTCAACGCTGGGCTCGCCGATCGAAACGAGCGGCGGCGTGACCGTTCCGTCGCTCAACGCGATGATGATCCCATCCCCGGCGCCGCCCATGCCGAGCGCGACGTGGCTGGTTGTGCGGCGCACGCCGGCGAGCCAGAGCTTGAAGGGCATGGGTTCCTCGGACATCGGCCGACTCCTCGGGCGAGCTGGCCGAAATAATGTACCGAGGGTCTGATCTGGTCCGCGCCGCGGGCTTGGCCAGCGTGGGTCTCGACCCGACAGCCTCGATGGCTAGCCAGTTTCGACCTATCTGCGGACCCGCTTCGGGCCGTGGTTTCATGGATGACGGATCAAGATCCACTCACCCGCATAGGCCATCGACAGCAGTTCGTACGTCCACGTGCTGCGTTCCGGAGCCAGGGCCTCCGGATCGATGATCTCGATCGCGGGAATGAAGGCGACCGACATATTGTCGGCCGGCTGCGTGTTCGAGGCGACATACACGGCGTGCTTGGCGTTCTGGCCGGCGCCCGTATACATCACGCTGGGTCGGACGCCGATCACGAGGCGGCCCTGATCCCTCAACGCGAGTGCAGCGTCCAGTGGACCGCTGCCGTGTTCCGCGCGGATACCAATCTGCCGAAGCTCGGCCGCAACCAGGTGGAAGTAGGCGCCCCCGTGGCGCTCGGTCTCGAGACGCTCGCGCAGGTGCTTGTCGATGGCCCCCGGCGGATGGCCGTAGTCGCGACACGCCATCTCCACCGCGGCGGGGGCGCAACCACCGGGTGCTTGAACGTAACGAGCCTGCGAGTCGATGGTCGTCCGAAAGATCATACTCTTGCCTGGGTAGCCACGACCATCGACACGGTCAAGGCCGATGACCGCCCCTTCCCGTCGGCTGGTCTAGTCTGTGACCCGATCCGGCGGATCGGAGGTGGCGGACGTGGGTGCCGGGGGTGTGCTGACCGCGACGGTCGACGTCTTGATCCGCGTGGTCCCGCGGTGGCGCCGGCGCTGCGTGCTCCTCTCCTGCATCTGTGCGGCTGCTGGGGGGGGCCCGTCGAGGAGGTTGACGGCGTCGCGCTTCACCTGGGGCATGAGGTGGGCGTAGCGCATGGTCATCTTGAGGTTGGCGTGGCCGAGGAGCTCCTGGATGGCCTGGAGCGAGACACCGCGGGTGGCGAGGTGGGAGGCGAAGGTGTGGCGGAGGCGGTGCCAGCCGATGGGGAGCATGCCGGCGTGGCGGCAGATGATGCGGAGGGCGTTGTCGGTGACCCAGTGCTGGAAGGCGCGGCCGGTCTTCGAGCAGAAGACGAGCGGCCCACGCTGGTGGCGGATGGCGCGCAGCGCCGCGATGGCGTCGTTCGACAGCGGGACCTCGCGGCCGTGGCCGCTCTTGGGCGTGCCGAGATGGCCGTTGACGAGGTTCTGGTTGACCCAGAGCTTGCCGGCGGCGAGATCGACGTCCTGCCAGCGGAGGGCGGTCAGCTCGCCGTGGCGCAGGCCCGTGCGGACCGCGACGATGACCATGGCCTTCCAGGGATCCATCGGCTCGGCAGCGGCGATGAGTCGGCTGGTCTCTTCGAACGACAGGAACGCCGGCGCCGGCAGGACGACGCGTTGCGTGGGCCAGCGCGGCAGGCGGTCGAGGACGTCGAGCTTGTGGGCGTAGCCGATCAGGCTGCGGAAGTTGGTCATCAACCGCGAGACGCTCGACGGCTCCATGGTCTGGAGCAGCTCGAGCCGCCAGGCCTCGACGAGGGCGTAGGTGATCTCGTCGAGCCGGAGCTTGCCGAACCGTGGCAGCAACTGCGTCTTGAGGGTGAGCTGCTTCTGCTTGTGCGTCGACGGCTTGTCGTCGCCGGCGGACTTCGCAAGCCAGACCTTCGCGAACTCCTCGACGGTGGGCACCTGCTTGACGGTTGGCGCGCTCGGGGATGGTGCCTGGATCCGCGCGGAGCCGGCCTCGCGGACCTTGGCGATGGCGAGGCGCTCGGCTTCGTCGGAGCCGGCGCGGGTGTTGGGTTGGCCGTAGTCGTCGGGCACGCCGAAGAGGCGGCGCTTGGTGCCGTCGGGCGCGGTGACGACCTTGCGGAAGAACCAGCGGCCGGTGCGGGGGTCGCGGCGGGAGGACATGGGACTCCAGGGCCGTGGAGCGCGCAACGCGCGGCACCGGCCGTGCTGGGCCGAAGGCCGGCGAAAGAGGCCGGCGCATCGGCGGTCAGAAGGGGGCGTCCTCGACGGCGGGCTGGCCGAGGAGGTTGTCGCGGGGGCGGAGGCGGGCGATGAGCTGCGCCTCGAGCTCGAGGGCAGCGGTGGGGGCGGTGATGATGGTGGCGGCTTCGCAGGCAGAGCGGTCGTAGGTGAGGCCAGGGTCGTGGCCCTCGGCGTACTGGCCGCGCCAGAAGCCCTTCCGGCGGCGCCACATCTGGAAGTGCCGAGTCAGCGTCTCGTACAGCCGGTCCTGACTCGACTGACCCACGTAGACGATCGGAGCGGTGCCATCGTCCTGGCGTTCGCGGATGACGTAGACGCCGGACCGGCCGCGTAGATCCTGGACCCACGAGGGATAGGGATCGCCAGCGCCGCCGACGGGCCGGTACGTGAGCTGCGCGCCGCGGTTGCGCGGCGGCCCCCACGACGAGATCATCACGGCGACGAGGGAGGGGAGCTGGGTCCGCCAGAACCCTTCGTTGTCGGTGTACTCGTCGTGGGGGCCACCCTTGCGGAGCAGCAGCTCGATGCTCTGGTGGAGCGCGCGCCAGTGATCCCAGATCCGCGCGTGGGCGTCCTCCGGGAACGTGGGCACGTCGTGGACGAGCGCGCGCGACACGTAGTTCGCGACCCAGCGCATCTCCTTGTTCGTGGTGCGCGGGTAGGCACCACCATCGGCGGCGGTGCCGCGCGCACGGTGATCGAACCGACCGATCAACCACGCGGTGCGAGACGGCGGCGAAGGAAGCAGCGTCGCGCCGCGGTAGCGCTTGTCGGCGGTTGGGTGGCGGGCGGCCGGTGTGGCGTTCTCGCCCTCGCCGAGCATCATCGGGACCGGCGGCGAAGACTCGCGGTCGAGGCGCCGCAGGAGGTCGATGCCCCACGCTGCGTGATCGGCCTGCTCGGCCGGCGTCCACCACTCCGCCGTCCCACTCTGGTCGCGGAGCCACCGGGCGACTGTGAGGAGGTGCTGGCGGATGATGCCGCCTGCGACCGACGCGGCGCGAACGTCGACCTCGCGCACGTCGGCGCGCCCTTCATGTCGGGCACCGTCGGTCCACACGACCAGGAAGGCGGTCTTGTCGTAGGCGCCGCCGGGTGGAGGAGGGACGGCGGCGAACGCGGCCGCGAGCGCCGCGTCCGCGTCGGCGAGTGAACGGTAGGTCCGAGGACGCACCGCCGCGTTCTCGGACCACAGGATCTCGACGCGCGCAATGGGCGGCGTCACCGGCGTGGCGTCGCTGTCCCCGAGCTGGCGGGAGCGAGCGCTCACGGCTTGCCTCCAGCGAGCCACGCCTCGATGGCCGCGCGTGACAGCAGTACCCGTCGGCCGAGCCGCGCGCAGGGGAGCTTCCGGGAGCGCGCGGCGTCGTAGAGGGTCTTGCGGTTGACCCGCAGCCAAGCGGCGGCTTCGTCGATGGTGACGACCTCGCTGAAGGCCGCCCCCGCGTCGCTGGGCGTCGACGTCACGATGCCTCCGGGTGGATCCGGGCCACCGTGGCCCAGGCGGAGCGCCAGGGGCAGTAGGTGGAGAACACCTGGCCCGGCGACGACAGCGACAGCGCCACGCAGTCGTGGACGTCGAACGTCCGATGGTCGAGGATGTTGCCGGCGATCGGGACGTCGTGGTCGAGCGGGACGTTGCGGAGGAAGTCGCGCAGGTCGCGGACCGCGATCCGCCACTTCTCCCAGATGACCGCGGCGTCGTAGGCATCGATCGACGGCAGGTCGTTGCGCAGCGCGAACGTGAGGTGGTTTGCGATCACCAGGACGTCACGGGCGGTCAGGCGCGGGAACGGCTTGTTCGGGTAGTCCGGCGCGCGACCGTTGGCCTCCAGGAAGCGATCGAAGATGCGCGCTCGCGCCGTGCGCGGGTCGGGCAGGATCGTCGCGCTGTCCGGGCCGGGGAGCTCGATCTCGACGGCGGCCTTCGGGCCGGGCAGGCGCGGGATGCCTTCGCCCGCGTAGCGAGGTCGAGGTGCGGCGGCGGTCACGGCATCCTCGGGACCGGCACGAGCGAGATGCGGAACGGCTGGCCGAGCGGCTGCGCGCTCGCGCCGTCGCCGACCGCGGCGCGGAGCTTCGCGATCGCCAGGTCGAGCACCTGGTCGGCGGTCATGCCGACGAAGGGGTTGGCGCCGAGTGCGGTGAGCGGAGCGACGGCGAGGTCGGGGCGGGGGACGAGCACCGGCGCCATCGTGTTCGCCGAGGCGCACAGATCGCCTTCGAGAGCCTGCGCGAGGGCGCGACATGCCGCGGCGCCGCGCCGGCGCTCCTCGTCCGAGGCGCCGTCGCCGACGGCGATGCGGATGGAGTCCAGGAGGGCATCCATCGCCGGGCTCCTACTTGCGGATCAGCGCGACGACGGCGGCGGCCAGCGCGAGGCTGGCGACGACGATCGCGAGCACGATCGGCGGCTTGACCCGCCGCTTGATCTTGGCCCCCATGAACGATTCGATGCGGTCGCCGATGCGGCTGACGACGCCGCGGGCGGTGGGCACGACGCGGCGGATGTGGCCGCGGAGCGTCTCGAGGACGGTGGCGACGAGCTGGGGCTGAGCGGTGGCGGTGGAACCGGTGATGGTTGCGGTGGGCGGGGTGGACACGTGGGGCTCCTTGACGGAAGGGGTTGGTGGGCGGCGGTCAGCTCGAGGTCGGCGAGGTCTGACGATCGCGCTCGGCTTCGCGCGCAAAGTCCGCAGCGACGCGCTTGGCGAAGGCGAGCTTGCGAGGATTGGAGAGGTACTCGGAAGCGGAGGCCGCGTGCGCATGGGCGGCGATGGCGTCGACCGTGATCGACGCTGGCCGCGCGGCCGCGGGCAGACCTTGGATGTAGCGGACGACGCGCCCGACGCCGGCGGTCTCACTGAAGCCGGCGTTCCAGGAGAAGGTGAGGAGCTCGACGAAGCGCGGGTTGCGCCAGTCTTCCTGCAGGTTGAGGACGTCGCCGTGCTGCTGGCGGTAGCCCGCGATGATGGTCCGGAGGATGTCGGCCGCGACGGTGACGCTCACGACAGGATTGCGGAGGTGCGCGGCGGCGACGGACGCGCCTGGATGGCGCCGGTTGTAGTCGGTGAGCGCGATCGAGACGACGTTGATCAGTCCCTTCGGGCTGTCGGGGTTGAGGCCGCTCTCGGCCTGGCCGAGCGCCCGCAGGTACGCGACAGGAAGGCCTTGGCCGTGCTGTCGGAAGATGTCGTCGAAGCGCCGCGAGAGCGCGGGCGGCGGCGTGGAAGGTGCCGACGATCGGGGCACCGGCGGCGACGTCGGGACGGGAGCGGCGGCCGGCGGTCCGGCGTAGGCGGGCGGCCGATTCGCGTCGGCGCGGGCCTCGACCACGGCGACCAGCCGCTCGCCGGCTCGGGTCGCGGCGCGCGCCTTCTTGATCTCCCGACACGTGTACCAGACGACGCCGGCCACGAGACCGCCGGCGACGAGACCATCGACGAGGCGCGACATCAGGCGACCTCCGGTGCGTCGACCGCGGGCCAGCGGCGCAGGTACGGCTCCGGACCGACAGCGGCGGCGGCACCGCCGCCAAACCACATCTCGAAGTGCAGGTGGGCGATGCCGTTCGGATCGGTCGGGTCGGCGCCGACGTAGCCGAGTGGCTGGCCGGCGCGCACGCGCTCCTTCGAAGCGCCGCGCCGGGTCTGGGCGACACGCAGGCTGGCGAGGTGGCGGTAGCAGGTGGCCCAGGGCGCACCGTGCGAGAGGACCACCTCGTAGCCGTGCGGCGTCCAGCCGGCGGACCAGACGTCGGCGTCGCTGGCCGCAAGCACCAGCGTCCCGGGCGGCATGAAGTGCCACCTCGAGTGAGGCGCACGCGGTGGGAACAGCGTCCGGAACTCGTTGCGCGTGCGTCGCCGGAACATGATGTCGACGCCACGGTGGCGACGTTGGCCGCCGTCGCGCAGCGAGCCCCAGCCATCCGACACGACCGGCGCCCGCCCCTGCCAACGCGGGAGAGGCATGACCCAGCGACCCGGCGGTGCGGGCGGTGGTCCGCTGAGGTGCGCTACCGTCGGCGTCGGAGCTTCGCGGGCCGGGTCGCCGTTACCGTCGTCGTGGAACTCCTCGACCGCCGCCTCATCCGCGCGGGCCGCCGATCGGCGCTGGTGCCAGTAGAGCCAGGCGCCGAGGACCGCGACGCCGGTCACCGCGGGCCACAGCCACAGCGGACCACGGTCGTCCGGCTCGGTCGCCTCGATCAGCGCGGCACACGTCACGACGCGTCTCCGGCGTTGGCCGGCGAGCTTCGCGGCCAGAGTCGAGGCACCAGGACGATGCCGCCGACGACCGCGGCACCGATCAGGAGCGGCGTCCCCAGCCCGCCGAACAGGCCGGAGAACAGGCCGCGCGCCGGCGCGGCGACGATCTTGCCGGCTGCTCGAGCTGCCGACGCGGTGGCATCCGCCGCGGTCTCGGCGCCCGACGCCACAGCCTTCGCGAGATCGCCGGGGAGATCCTTCGCAGTGGCAAGGGCCGCGTCGGCGACCATGTCCCACTTCGAGGGCATCTCGCGGACCGCCGACAAGTAGATGGCCTGCCACTTGGTCCAGTCGAGCCAGAACGCCTCGTTGTCGCCGAAGGTCGCCTTGGGGTCGGCGCCGGCGGTGGCGATCTGGATCTTCGCGGAGGCGATCTTCCAGCGGTCACGGCTCTGGTCCGCGCGCGAGAGGTCGCTGCGCCACAGCTTGGCGTGGACGCGGTTCCAGACCTGGGCGAGCTGGCGGACGTCGCCGTTGGTGGTCTCGGGGTAGCGGAAGCCGCGGCGACCGACCTTGACCGGCCGGCGCTCGCTGAAGAACCGGCGGGTCGCCTGCCACAGCTCGAGCGGGTCGCCGATCTCGCGGACCTGCAGCTTGCCGTCGCCAGCGAGCGAGAGGTCGAGGTTGCGCAGCGTCATCGCCAGCCTGCGAGCGGTGGACGCTCGGCATCGGCGCGGGCGACGTCGACGCCGACCGACATCCAGATGGCCAGCGATCGGGCCGCGCGCCAGAAGCGGGCGTTGTCGGGGTAGACCGCCTCGCGCGGATGCTGACGCGCGAACGTGTGAACGTCGCGCGCGACGGCCCGCCACGGCGCGACGCGGACCGCGAGCGCACGCGCGGCGTCCGTGCCGGCCGGCCCGAGGGCCATGGTCGCGCGCAGGTCCTCGTCGAGGATGTGCGCGATCTGGGCGACGTCGCTGACGGTGGTCTCGGGATAGCGCCAGCCGCGGTCGGACGCGATCGGCCGGCGCGCGAGGAAGTACGCGCGCAGGTCCTGCCACGTCGTTAGCGGATCGGAGCGATCGCCGAGGAGCGTGAGCACGCCGTCGCGGCTCTCCACGAGGGAGTTGCGCCGGATGTCGATGGCCGCGAGTCGCTGCGCGAGCGCGAGCGCGTCGGACAGCCAGAAGCGCTCGTTCTCGGGGTACACGGCGCTCCAGGGAACGGCCCGGCAGATCGCCGTCACCCGTCCCTCGGCGTCGCGCCACGCCGCGCGGGTAGCCGAGAGGTCGGCGAAGTCGTACTGCGGCAGGCAGAGCTGGCGGGAGAACTCGACCGCGACGCGACGGACGTCGCCGGCGCTCGTCTCCGGGAACGGTTCGCCGCTGGCGCTGGCGCCAGGTGCGCGGGTGGCGAGGTACCTGGCGAGTAGCGTGCTCCAGAGGTCGAGCGCGGTGCGCGCACGCGTTCGCGCGTCAGCGCGGGACAGCGCGATCGCGTCTGCCACCGGACACGATAGTGGGTCGCCCCCGTCGGTGCCGGCGGCCGAGGCCGATGGGTTGACGGAGGCCGGTGGCGACGCGGCGGCGCCGTGCCGACGTTCGGCGTCGCCTGCGTTCCAGACGGTGGTGGGGAGCATGGGGAACTCCGAGGTGGGAGGAGGAAGAGGAGGGGACGCGCCCCGGAGGGACCGGGGGCGCAGGCCGCGCGCGAGCGCGGGGACGGACCAGGGGTGGCTCAGGTCACGCGAGCAGCGGCACGCGCCGCGCGCTCGCGGCGCTCATCAGGAGCGCGGCTGGATGACGATCGTGATCGGGCCGGGGCTCGTCGGGATCACGACCTCGGCGGGGTCGTCGGTCGGCGCCGCGCAGCCGGCGCTGCGCTCGCTCGGGCCGAGCGCGATGCCCGCCAGCGGGCACGCGACGCAGACGGGCACCAGCGTCGGCGCCGGGCTCGGCGTCGGCGTGGGCGCCTGCGTCGGCGCGGTCGCGGTCGGCGCCGGCGTCTCGGTGCCCGTCGGGGTCGGCGTCGTCTTGTAGGACGGCGCGGCGCCACCGAACAAGCCACCGAGGAAGTCGGCGATGCCGCCCTGCACCGAGCGGATCGGCTGGCCGGGACCCTTGTACGAGGGGGTGCTCATGGCGTGGTGGTCCCCGCCTGGCTACGCCAGGAACTTGGCGATGAGCGCGCCGACGGTGCGGAGCTGCTCGTCGCGCTTGGCGTGGACGGCCAGCGCCGCCTGGTAGGTGATCAGGTTCGACAGGTCGTCGTCGACCTTGCCGAGCACGACCGGCG
>DASZXE010000513.1:0-10591 GCA_035546475.1 Kofleriaceae bacterium | reverse complement strand
CACCGTGCAGGAGGTCGCCGACACCGCGCGCTCGCGGTTCGAGCAGGAGCTCGAGCGCGCCCGCGCCCGGTCCGCCGAGCGCGAGGCCGCCCGCCCCGCCGTGGAGCCGGCGCCGCCGCCGGTCGTCGAGCAGGCGCCGCGCGATCCGTCGCGGCCCGCGGTCGGCTCGGTCATCAAGCTGCCGACGCGCATCCAGATCACGGAGCGCGCGCCGGTCGGCGGCCGCCGTCCGACCGCCAGCCCGCCGGCAGGTGGCGGCCCCGGCGCCGTCCGCGGCCGCTTCGCCGAGCAGCAGGCCAAGGGCGGCCCCAAGAACGCGCGCAACACCTTCGGTTCGAAGAAGTTGCCGATGACGAAGGGCAAGGGCAAGAGCACCCAGCTCACCGTCCCTGCCGAGCACAAGCGCGTCATCCGCATGGAGGAGACGATCGCGATCTCGGACCTCGCCCGCTCGATGGGCGTGAAGGCGACCGAGGTGATCAAGAAGCTGTGGGGCATGGGCCTCACCGGCGTCACGATCAACGCCGCGATCGGCTTCGAGGACGCGCAGATCCTCGCCAGCGAGTTCGGCTACGAGGTGCAGAACGTCGCGTTCAAGGAGCAGGACGCGTTCGCCGAGACCCCCGACGACGAGGCGAACCTCAAGCCGCGCGCGCCGGTGGTCACCATCATGGGCCACGTCGACCACGGCAAGACGTCGCTGCTCGACCGCATCCGCAACACCCGCGTCGCCGCCGGCGAGGCGGGCGGCATCACGCAGCACATCGCCGCGTACAAGGTGCCGGCGGGCGAGGGCCACGGCGAGATCGTCTTCCTCGACACGCCCGGCCACGAGGCGTTCACCGAGATGCGCGCCCGCGGCGCCGAGGCGACCGACATCGTCGTGCTGGTGGTCGCCGCCAACGACGGCGTCATGCCGCAGACGCTCGAGGCGCTGTCGCACGCCAAGGACGCCAAGGTGCCGATCATCGTGGCGGTCAACAAGATCGACCTGCCCGACGCGCAGCCCGACCGCATCCGCCAGCAGCTCGCCGACCAGGGCCTCATCCCCGAGGAGTGGGGCGGCGAGACGCAGTACGTGAACGTCTCGGCCCTGAAGGGCGAGAACATCGACAAGCTGCTGGAGACGATCGCGCTCGTCGCCGAGCTGGCCGACCTCAAGGCCAACCCGGACAAGCCGGCGCAGGGCGTCGTCGTCGAGGCCCGCCTCGACCGCAGCCGCGGCCCGATGGCGACGATCCTCATCCAGGAGGGCACGCTGCGGATCGGCGAGATCCTGGTGGCCGGCCGCGCCTACGGCAAGGTGCGCGCGATGCTCGACCACCGCGGCGAGACGATCAAGGAGGCCGGCCCGTCGACGCCGATCGAGATCCTGGGTCTCGACGGCGTGCCGGAGGCCGGCGACCAGGTCAACGTCGCCGAGGACGACAAGACGGCCAAGCAGGTCGTCGACCACCGCATCCAGGCGTGGCGCAAGAAGGAGCTGTCGAGGGAGGTCAAGGTCTCCTTCGAGAACCTGATGGAGCGGATCGCCGAGGGCGACTCCAAGGAGCTGAAGATCGTCCTCAAGGCGGACGTCCAGGGCTCGGCGGAGGCGCTCAAGGCGGCGCTGGTCAAGCTGACGACGGAGAAGGTCCGGGTCACCGTCGTCGCCGCCGGCGTCGGCGGCATCACCGAGGGCGACGTCAACCTGGCGAAGGCCGGCGGCGCGATCGTCGTCGGCTTCCACGTCCGCCCCGCCGGCAAGAGCGCGAAGCTCGCCGAGCAGGAGGGCGTGCAGATCCGCCTCTACGACATCATCTACGACGCGCTCGACGAGGTGAAGGCGGCGATGGCGGGCCTCCTGGCCCCCATCAAGCGCGAGCACGCGATGGGCCGGCTGGAGGTGCGCAACACCTTCAACGTGCCGAAGGTCGGCACCGTCGCCGGCTGCATGGTCGTCGAGGGCAAGATCACCCGCAAGGCGCTGCTCCGGCTCATCCGCGACTCGGTGCAGGTCTACGAGGGCCGGGTGTCGAGCCTGCGCCGCTTCAAGGACGACGCCAGCGAGGTCCAGAACGGCTACGAGTGCGGCGTGATGATCGCCGGCTACAACGACATCAAGGTCGGCGATGTCATCGAGACCTACGAGGTCATCGAGGAGGCCGCCACGCTGTAGTGGTGGTGGCCTCCGCGACCGTCCGCGGTGAACGCATGCTCAACGTCGGCGTCTGCTGCTTCACGCTGGTGATCCCGTCGTCCCACTCGCTCAAGGACAAGCGAGCGGTGGTTCGGCGGCTGAAGGACCGGGTGGCGCAGCGGTTCAAGGTGGTGCTGAGCGAGGTCGGCAGCCAGGACACCTGGCAGCGGACCGAGCTGGCGTTCTCGGTGCTGACCGGCGCGCGCGACGCGGCGCAGGCGGCGGTGCGCGGGGTGCTGGCGTTCGTCGCCGCCGAGGCGGGCGGCGAGCTGGCGCTCGAGCGGCACGAGGTGCTGTCGTTCGGGGACGACTGGTACCGCGACGCGCGGCCGATGGCGGCGCCGGCGGCGGCGGCCGACGATGCGTCGTGGGTGCCGGCGGCGTGGCTCGAGGGCGCGGACGGCGGAGACGGCGCGGATGGCGGAGACGGTGCGGATGGTGCGGACAGCGCGGACGGCGGAGACGACCGCGGGAGAGGACGCTGAGCGATGGCGCGGAAGGATCGAGTCGAGAGCGCGCTGCGCGAGGAGCTGGCCGGGCTGATCGCGCGCGAGGTCAAGGACCCGCGGGTGGCGGCGGCGGGGCTGGTGGGCGTGACGCGCGTCGAGTGCACGCAGGACCTGTCGGTGGCGCGGGTGTACGTGTCGATCTACGCGGACGACGCGGTGGCGAAGAAGGCGCTGGCGGGGCTGACCGCGTCGGCCGGGTTCCTGCGCGGGCCGGTCGGGCGGCGTTTGAACCTGCAGCGGCCGCCCGAGCTGCGCTTCGTGCGCGACGAGTCGGCGGAGCTGAACCTGCGGCTGTCGTCGATCGTGAAGGAGGACGAGGCGAAGGCGAGGGCGGCGGGGCGCGGCCCGGCGGCGGAGGCCGCGGCCGAGACGGGCGGCCCGGCAGCGGGCGCGGAGACGCCGGAGACGGAGCCGGATCCGGAGCCGGAGCCGACGCGGCCCGAGACGCTGCGGGACGACGTCGATCCGGATCTCGACACCGGCTCGGGGCCCGATCCGGCGCCCGACGTCGGCTGACCGCCTCCGCGCGGCGGGTGCGCCGCCCGCGCGCGGCGATGGAGCGTACTCCTCGCCGGCGGCGCGGCGCGCTCTGGTAGCATCGGCCCGTGCGAATCCCTGCGCTCCCCGGGTGGCCACCGCGCGCCGCCGCGCTCGCCGTCGCCGTCGCCCTCTCGCCGGCGGCGCTGACCGCGTGCGGCGACGACGAGAACGTCCCGCCGCTGGTCGACGCGCGGATCGACGCCGCCGCCATCGACGCGCCGGCGATCGATGCGGCCGTCGACGCGCCGGTCGACGCCGCGGCGTTCGTCGAGCCGACCATGCTGTCGGAGACCGGCCTCTACGCCGATATCGCCGCGAAGACGATCGCGCCCGGCGTGGTCGCCTTCACGCCGCGCTGGCCGCTGTGGTCGGACGACGCCGACAAGCACCGCTGGATCCAGCTCCCACCCGGCTCGCACATCGACACCTCGTCGATGGACCACTGGTCGTTCCCCACCGGCACGAAGGTGTGGAAGGAGTTCGTGCGCGGCGGCCGCCGGGTCGAGACGCGCCTGCTCGAGAAGATCGGCCCGACCGACGACGCCGACGACTGGTTCATGATGTCGTTCGCGTGGGACGCCGGCGAGCACGACGCGGTCGCCGCGCCCGACGGCGTCGACGATCCGGTCGGCCACGACGACATCCCCGCGCAGGCCGCGTGCAAGGCCTGCCACCGCAACACCCGCGTGCCGTCGGTGATCATCGGCTTCTCGGCCCTGCAGCTCGACACCGCGCCGGCGATCGCCGGCCAGCCGAGCCTGGCGACGCTGGTCGCCGACGGCCGGCTCAGCGACCCGCCGGCCGGCACGATGCCGTACTTCCCGCTGCCCGCCGGCGATCCGCTGGCGGCGGCCGCGTTCGGCTACATGCACGCGAACTGCGGCAACTGCCACAACCCGCAGTCGGACGTCGTCGACGCGGTGCCGGTCGTGCTGCGGCTGCCGGTCGGCGAGCTCGCCTCGTGGGCGACGACGCCGACCTACCTGACCACCGTCGATCGCCCGCTCGGCGCCGGCGCGCCCGGGGCCACCGCGGTCGTCGAGCCGGGCGTCCCCGACACCAGCGCGCTCTACCTGCGCGTCACCAGCACCGGCTCGATCCGCATGCCGCCGCTCGGCCGCGAGGTCGTCGACCCGACCGGCAGCGAGGCGATCCGCGCGTGGATCGCGTCGTTGCCGCCGACCCCGTAGGCCGGACACCCGCGATGGCGCGCCGCGAGCGCAACCAGCTCCACGGCGTCCTCGTCGTCGACAAGCCGGGCGGCATCACGTCCGCGACGATGGTGGGCGAGGTCCGCCGCCGGCTCGGCACCGACGCCGCCGGCCACACCGGCACGCTCGATCCGCTGGCGACCGGCGTGCTGCCGATCTGCCTCGGCGCCGCGACCAAGCTGGCGCAGTGGCTGCTCGCCGACGACAAGGCGTACGACGCCGTGATCGAGCTGGGCGTCGAGACCGACACGTTCGATCGCGACGGTCAGGTCACCGGCGGCGATCCCGCGCGCGCGGCCGCCGTCCTGCGCGCGGAGGTCGAGGCCGCGCTCGCCGCGCTGACCGGCGCCTACGAGCAGGTGCCGCCGATCTACTCCGCGATCCAGCAGGGCGGGCGCCGGCTGCACGAGCTGGCGCGCGCCGGCGAGACCGCCGACCTCGCGCCGCGGCCGGTGCGCGTCGATCGCCTGCGGCTCACGTCGTTCGCGCCGCCGGTGCTCGGCGTCGAGGTCGCCTGCTCGAAGGGCACCTACGTGCGCAGCCTCGTGCGCGACCTCGGCGTCCGCCTCGGCTGCGGCGCGCGGCTCGCCGAGCTGCGCCGCACCGCCAGCGGGCGGTTCACGATCGACGAGGCGGTGGCGCTCGCGTTCCTCGACCGGCCGACCGCCGAGGCGCGGCTGATCGCGCCGGCCGCCGCGCTCGCCCTGCCGTCGGTCGTCGTCGACCGCGCCGACGAGCGCGACGTGCTCGACGGCCGCGCGCTCGACCTCGCGCGGTTCGCGCCGCCCGGCCTCGCGCCCGGCGCGCGCTTCCAGCTCCTGACGCCCGCCGGCGACGTGCTCGCGCTCGCGCAGCTCCACGCCGAGCGCATCGAGCTGGTCCGCGTCCTCACCTACGGCGCGAGCGCGCCGCCGGTCGCCGGCAAGATCCGCCCGCGCACGACCAGCGGCTGACGCGCCCGATCACGGCTGCGAGGGATCGTAGAGCGCCGGCGAGTCGGCCGCGTCGTCGGTGATGCACTTGGCGAGGTCGTGGTTCGGGCCGGGGCCGCCGAAGCAGTACTGCCAGGCGCCGCCCATGTTGTCGTACGACGCGAGCAGGTGCTCCGACGCGGTCGTCGCGCCGGCGGCCTTGAGGTCGGGTACCGCGTCGTCGCCGTCGTAGACGTAGAGGGCGAGCTTGCCGGTCGGGTGCGGGTTGACCTCGGTCGGAAGGACGAGCCGCTTCGCCTCGAGCTGGAGGCGCGCGTGGAGGTCCTTCCAGTCGCCGCTGAAGTCCATCGCCGAGCCGGCGACGCGGGTCGAATCCGCGCTGATCGAGCTGAAGTCGACCTTCGCCGTCGGCTCGGGCGCTGCGGGGCCTGCCGGGATCGTCGTCTCGGTCGGCACCGCGGCCGCGTGCTGGCCGCCGCAGGCCGCGAGCGCCAGCGCCAGCGCGAGGGCAGGGAAGGTCGTGCGCGCGGTCGTGCTCATGCGCCGATGCTCTCACACCGCCGCGCGCGGTGCGGTGCGGCCGGCGCGCCGCACGCGCGTCAGCGGTCGCGAGGATCCGCCGGCAAGCCGTCCGTCCGTGACCGGCCGCCGACGCCGGCGCGTGGGTCGGGCTATGCTCGGGCCGATGTCCCGCTGGATCGGCTGGTCGCTCGCGGCGCTCGTCGCCCTGGCCGCGGGCTGCGGCGACGACACGGTCAACGTCGTGCCGGAGCAGTGCGGCTCGCAGTGCGACCCGCTGGCGGCGCCGGGTCACCAGGGCTGCGACGCGGGCAAGAAGTGCTCGGCGGTGATCCTGCCCGCGTCGCACGAGTCGATGTGCCCCGACAACATCGTCATGGGCTGCGTCCCCGCCGGCGACAAGGCGATCGGCGCGCGCTGCACGTGGGGGCCGCCCGGCACCACGACCGGCTTCGACGACTGCGTCGCCGGCGCGCTCTGCGCCTCCGACACCACCTGCCGCGACGTCTGCGGTTTCGGCGACGGCCCGGACGACGCCTGCACGGGCGGCCTCACCTGCTTCCCGCAGGCCGGCCGCTTCGAGCCGGAGATGGGCGGCGACCCGAAGTACGGCATCTGCGCCCCGCCGCTCTGACGGCTTGACGGCGCGAGGGCGCTCCTGCAAGGTACGCGTCCGAAACCACCAGGCCGCGGCGCTGGCCCTCCGTCGATTGTCGGGGAGGGCGAGGCCGCTGGCGACGACAAGGCAGCAAGAGATGTCCGTTTCGACCATCCGCAAGCAAGAGACGATCGGGAAGTTCAAGCAGCACGACAGCGACACCGGGTCGCCCGAGGTGCAGGTGGCGCTCCTGAGCGAGCGCATCGCCCACCTGACCGAGCACCTGAAGGCCAACCACAAGGACCACCACTCGCGCCGCGGCCTCCTCAAGATGGTCGGCAAGCGCCGCAGCCTGCTCGACTACCTGAAGGGCAAGGACGGCGACCGCTACAAGAAGCTGATCGAGACGCTCAACTTGCGCCGCTGATCGCGGCCGGCTGCGCCGCTGATCGAGGCCGGCTGCGCCGCCGCTCGCAGCGTCGACCGACCCAGGAGGCCCCCCGCGCGGGGCCTTTCGCATTTTTGTCGTCCCGGCGGCAGCCGATCCCCTAACTGGTCGCCACCAGCCACGTTTTGTGGTAAACGCGGCTCCGGTAACGCGCCGACCACGAGCGCCTGACGGCATGAACCTTCTGTCGAGTCTCCCGGGCTGCTGACCGCAGGCCGGGGGGCTGGAGTGAGGGACCAGACCGCGGGGTTCGGGGCGGCATCCCCGAACCAAACGAAAGGTCTGTCATGTCCAAGAGTGAAGCCCCGCACGGCGGGACCCTCGTCCGCGAGTCGTGCGTCGTCGGCGGCAAGGAGATCTCGATCGAGACCGGCCGCTGGGCCAAGCAGGCCGGTGGCGCCGTCGTCGTCCGCTGCGGCGAGACGATGGTCCTCGTCACCGCCACCGGTTCGCAGCAGCCGCGCGACATCGACTTCATGCCGCTCACCTGCGAGTACCAGGAGAAGTTCTACGCCTCGGGCAAGATCCCGGGCAGCTACTTCCGCCGCGAGGGTCGCCCGACCACCGACGAGACGCTGGTCTGCCGCCTGATGGACCGCCCGGTCCGCCCGCTCTTCCCCAAGGGCTGGTTCATCGACACCCAGATCATCGCGAACGTCATCAGCCACGACAAGGTGAACCCGTCGGACGTGCTGGCGATGACCGGCGCGTCGGCCGCGATCACCATCTCCGACCTGGTGTGGGACGGCCCGCTCGCCGCGGTGCGCGTCGGCCGCGTCGGCGACCAGTTCATCGCCAACCCGACGTTCGAGGAGCGCAAGAAGAGCTCGATCGACATGATCGTCGCCTGCAGCAAGGACGCGATCATGATGGTCGAGGGCGAGATGCACGAGATCTCGGAGGCGCTCGTCATCGACGCGCTCATGTTCGCGCACGAGGCGGTGAAGCCGCTGATCGCGCTGCAGGAGAAGCTGCGCGCCGCGGTCGGCAAGCCGAAGCGGCCGTTCAGCCCCGCGGCCGTCGACGAGGCGCTGCACAAGCGGGTCAAGGAGCTGGGCGCCGAGTCGATCGCCGCGGCGATGGCGACCAAGGAGAAGAAGAAGCGGTCGGCCGCGATGTCGGCCGCCCACGCCGCGATCGCCGACGCGCTCACCGCCGAGGGCCAGCCGTGGTTCGGCAAGCGCAAGGAGGTCGACGGCGCGGTCTCGAAGCTGATCAAGAAGCACGCGCGCTCGCTGACGCTGTCGACCAGGAAGCGCATCGACGGCCGCGCGATGGACGAGATCCGGCCGATCTCCGTCGAGGTCGGCGTGCTGCCGAAGGCGCACGGCTCGGCGCTGTTCATCCGCGGCGAGACCCAGGCGCTCGCGGTGGCCACGCTCGGCACCCGCTACGACGAGCAGAAGGTCGAGACCCTGCTCGGCGACACCAAGAAGCAGTTCTACCTGCACTACAACTTCCCGCCGTTCTCGACGGGCGAGGTCAAGCCGATCCGCGGCCAGTCGCGCCGCGAGGTCGGCCACGGCTTCCTCGCCGAGCGGTCGGTCGCGCGCATCCTCCCCGAGTACGAGGACTTCCCCTACACGATCCGGGTCGTGTCGGAGATCCTCGAGTCGAACGGCTCGTCGTCGATGGCGTCGGTGTGCGGCGGCTCGCTGGCGCTGATGGACGCCGGCGTGCCGACGACGGCGCCGGTCGCCGGCATCGCCATGGGCCTGATGAAGGAGGGCGACGACTACGCCATCCTGTCGGACATCCTCGGCGACGAGGACCACCTCGGCGACATGGACTTCAAGGTCACCGGCACCACCCGCGGCGTCTGCGCGCTGCAGATGGACATCAAGGTCGACGGCCTCACCCGCAAGATCCTCGAGGAGGCGCTCGATCAGGCCCGCCGCGGCCGCCTGCACATCCTCGAGAAGATGAACGCGGTCCTGCCGGCGGCACGCGACGAGCTGTCGCCGAACGCGCCGCGCATCATCACGGTGCAGATCAAGCCGGACAAGATCCGCGACATCATCGGCCCCGGCGGCAAGACGATCCGCGCGCTCGTCGAGCAGACCGGCGCGCAGATCGACGTCAGCGACGCCGGCGTGGTGTCGATCGCGTCGGCCGACCTGCGCAGCCTCGAGCAGGCGCAGGCGCTGATCAGCGGCCTCACGATGGAGCCGGAGGTCGGCCAGTACTACAACGGCGTGGTCAAGCGGATCATCGAGATCGGCGCGTTCGTCGAGATCCTGCCGGGCACCGACGGTCTCTTGCACATCAGCGAGATCGCCAACGAGCGCATCCGCGCCGTCGAGGACGTCCTCAAGGAGGGCGACGAGGTCGTCGTGAAGTGCGTCAAGGTCGACCGCGACGGCAAGATCCGCCTGTCGCGCAAGGAAGTCCTCGACGCCAACCCGTCGCCGGAAGAGATCAACAACTTCGTCATCTGACGGAGCGTCGGGCCACGGCGCCTGCCCGGGGCGCCGGGTGGCGTCGGGTGTCGGACGGTGGCGGCGGCGTTTCCGGCGCGGCCCGCGCTGTGGCACCTTGGAAGGAACCATGACAGCGCAGGTCGTGTTCCAGCGGCTGCGAGCGGACGCGGTGATCCCGCGGCCGATGACGGCGGGCGCGGCCGGGATGGACCTGACGGCGGCGCTCGACGCGCCGGTCGTGCTGGCGCCGGGCGCGCGCGCGGCGGTCGGCACCGGGCTGGCGATGGCGCTGCCCGACGGCTTCGAGGGGCAGGTGCGGCCGCGCTCGGGGCTGGCGCGCAGCCACGGCGTGACGGTGCTGAACGCGCCCGGCACGATCGACGCCGACTATCGCGGCGAGGTCGTCGTGCTGCTGGTCAACCTGGGCAGCGAGCCGGTGACGATCACCGGCGGCCAGCGTATCGCCCAGCTCGTGGTGGCGCCGGTGGCGTCGGTGACGGTCGCCGAGGTCGACGCGCTGCCGGCCTCGGCGCGCGGCGCCGGCGGCTTCGGCTCGACGGGGACGTGAGCGGCCGATGATCGCGCCGCCGGCCATCGGCGCCCGCTGGGGCGAGCGCTTCGACATCGTCGAGGCGCGGGACGGCGGGCCGGGCCGGATGACGTACCTCGCGCGCGATCGGGCGCTCGGCGCCGAGGTCGAGCTGTGGTGGATCCTGCCGGGCGTGCACCGCGACGAGGCGGCCGAGGCGATCGTCGCCCACGCGGGCGCCCTGCGCGGGCTCGTGCACCCGTCGGTGCGGCAGGTCGTCGACGCCGGGTTCGCGGAGGGGACGACGTGGGTGGCGTACGGGCCGGCGGCGCCGGGCGTGCAGCCGCGCGAGAAGTCGCCGCTGCCGATGCCCGCGGTCGCCGCGTGGGCGCGCGCGGTCGCGGCGGGGCTCGGCGCGGCGCACCAGGTCGGCTGGTTCCATGGCCGGCTGGTGCCGGCGGACGTGGTGCTCGTCGACGGGCAGGTGCGCGTCGGCGGGCTCGCGCTGTGGATGATGGCGGAGCCGGTGTCGATCGCGGCGTGGAGCGCGTACGCGGCGTACCTCGCGCCGGAGGTGGCGGCCGGATGGAACCACGTCGGGCCGGCCGCGGATGCGTGGGGGCTGGCGGCGGCGGTGGCGGCGCTGGGGGCCGGGACCGACCGCGCGGGCGCCGAGCGCGGCTGGCTGCAGGCGCGCGCGCCGCTG
>DASZXE010000512.1:0-6623 GCA_035546475.1 Kofleriaceae bacterium | reverse complement strand
CGCGGGTCGACGTCGAGCGAGACGCCGGCGACACCGACGCCGCGAGCGCCGACGCCGCGAACGCGGTCGATCGCGCCCGCGCGCTCGGCTACGCGCCGCTGGTGGCGCGGGCGCTGGTGGCGCGCGGCCGCATCGCGCTGGCGGTCGCCGCCCGCGGCCGCGGCCAGGACGACTTCGTCGAGGCCACCCGCACGGCGCTCGAGGTCGGCGACGAGCCGCTGGCGATCGAGGCGTACGCGCGCGCCGCCTTCGCGATCGGCACCGGCGGCGACCCCGCCGCCGCCGTCGACGGCCTGCCGCTCGTCGAGGCGATCACCGCCCGCCTCGGCGAGCGCGCCGCCTTCCCGCGGGCGCTGCTGCACGACAACCTCGCCACCGTCGACCTCGCCCGCGGCGATCGCCCGCACGCCCGCGCCCTGCTCGAGGAGGCGCGCCGCGAGTCGGCCGGCTTCACCGGCGCCGCGGCGATCGAGATGACCGCCGCGCTCGAGAACCTCCTGCTCGCCGAGGACGACGACCAGGCGCGCCGCCGCCTCGGCGACGAGCTGGTCGCGGTCCGCACCCGGCTGCTCGGGCCCGACCACCCGTTCACGCTGGAGGCGGCGCTCATGCGCGGCGGCCTCATCGCCGACCGCGAGCGCGGGCGCCAGGCGCTGGCGGGGCCGTGCGCGGCGCTCGCCGAGCTCCACCCGTCGCACCGCGCCGACATCCGCGACTGCGCCTTCGAGGTCGGCTGGCGCGCGGCCGTCGCCGGCGATCGGCCGACCACCGCGGCGATGGCCCGGCGCGTCCTCTCCGCCGCCACGCCCACCGACGACGATCGCCGCATCGCCGGCGCCCGCGGCTACCTCGCCCTCGCCTCCGGCGATGCCGCGGGGGCGATCACCGAGCTGGCCGCCATCCCGCGCTCGCCCGCCGGCGCCTCGTGGTGGCGCCGCATGCTCGACGCCGATCTCGATCTCGGCCTCGCCCTCGCCCAGCTCGACCGCGGCGATCGCGCCGCCGCCGGCGCCACCCTCGAGCGCGCCGAGGCGACCGTCCACGCCATCACCGACGCCGCCCCGATCGAGGCCCACCACCGCCTCGACGCCATCACCGCCCTCCGCGCGCGCTGACGCGGCGCCGGCTCAGGGCAGCGCCTGGCTGACCGTGCGCAGGTAGTACGGCGGCGGGAACGCGCCGCACGGCAGGAGGACCTTGCCGGCCGCCGCGCACGCGTCGGCGATCTGCGAGTCCATGTCGTCGAAGGTGCCGTGCAGCCGGTGGACGGTCAGGCACTGCGCGCCGTTCTCGTCCCAGCGCGCCTCCATGCTGCTGTACGGGATCGCCATGCTGGCCAGGCCGGTCGTGGTCCACCAGCGGAGCGGCGTGCCGGTCTTGGTGAACGCCTGGCCGGTGCCGCAGACGTCGGACGTGTACATCTTCAGCATCGCCTGCCGCTGCGCGCGCGTCGTCGGGATCGACGGCGTCGCGGTCGCGTCGGTGTGGCGGTTGAGCGCCAGCTTGGCGAGCACCGTCCCGGAGCAGCCGATGTTGAACCACGGGCCGGTCGAGCGGACGCCGGTCGCGGTCACGCTGAGCGTGCTGGTGTCGTAGCGATCGCCGTTGAACAGGATCGCCTCGGTGACGCCTGCCCACTCCTTGCCCTCGTCGTCCTCGCGGTTCGGCGGGTCGTTACAGACGTGGATCCAGTCGGTCGTGCCCGGGTAGATCCGCTTCCAGATCAGCTCGTAGGTGTTCACCATGCCGGCCGGGCCCTGCCAGTACGGCTGCTTGGTCGACACGCTCGACACGCGGATGTCGTAAACGAAGCCGTTGGCGCCGTTGATCGTCAGGTCGGCGCCGACGAGGTCCTGACCGGACAGCGCGGTCACCCACTGGCCGGCCAGCATGTGCTTGCCGGTCAGCGTCGTGCCGGTGACGTCGAGCCGGTAGGCGACGCCGTTCTTGGTGAACGACGCCAGGCGGAAGCCCTCGGCGTTCGCGTTGACGCCGGTCTCGTCGAGCTCGTGGAACTCGGTCGGCCCCAGGTGCGCCGAGTTGGTCCCGCAGCCGAGCTTCGGGCACTCCTCGCCGTCGCCGCCGTGCACCTCGAGCCCCGTCGTCCCGAGCTGCGAGTCGTCGACACACGCCGGCAGCCAGGCCAGCGCAACCAGTGCCATCCAGGAGATCTTCATGTGTGCATCCGGCAAGTGAGTGCCGCCCCTCACCCGATAGAGGCGACCTCCTGCCGTCCGTGACGCCCGGTACCGAAAAAAGTCGCCGCGTGCGCCGCGCCTCCGCCGCGCTCGCACGCCCTCCGATGGCCTCTCGCGCGGGCGCCGTCAGAGTCAGACGACGAGGTTGACGAGGCGGCCGGGGACGTAGATCTCGCGGCGCAGCGGCTTGCCGGCGAGGAACTCCTGGACCTTCGGATCGGCCTTGGCGGCGGCGAGGATCGCGTCCTGCGACGCGTCGGTCGGGACCTCGACGGTGCCGCGCAGCTTGCCGGCGACCTGCACCGCGATCGTCATCGTGTCGCGGCGCAGCTTCGCCTCGTCGAACGCGGGCCACGGCGCGTAGGTGATCGACTCGGCGTGGCCCAGGCGCTGCCACAGCTCCTCGCCCAGGTGGGGGGCGAACGGGGCCAGGATCGTCACGAACTGCTCGAACCACGCCTTCGGCACCTCGCCGACCCGCGTCGCCTCGTTGACGAACACCATCAGCGACGAGATCGCCGTGTTGAGCCGCAGGTTGTCGACCGACTCGGTCACGTGCTTGATCGCGGCGTGGAGCGCGCGCTCGACCTCGCGCAGCTCCGGCCGGTCGCCGACCTCGTCGGTCACCTTGCTCGCGGTGCCGGACTCCTCGTCGCCGGCCAGCAGCCGCCACGCGCGGTCGAGGAACCGCCGGCAGCCGGACACGCCGTCGGTGGCCCAGTCGGTGCCGTCCTCGAGCGGCCCCATGAACAGCTCGTACAGGCGCAGCGCGTCGGCGCCGAACTCGTCGCACATGTCGTCGGGGTTGACGACGTTGTACTTCGACTTCGACATCTTCTCGCTGCGGACCTCGACCGCGTCGCCGGTCTCCTTCACCAGCCAGCGGCCGCCGACCTGCTCGACCTCGTGGTCGAAGTAGTACTTGCCGCGCGCGTCGCGGAACGACGGCTTGTGGATCATCCCCTGGTGGAAGAGCCGCTGGAACGGCTCCTTGGTCGACACCAGGCCGCAGTCGTACAGCACCTTGTGCCAGAAGCGCGCGTACAGGAGGTGCAACGTCGCGTGCTCGCTGCCGCCGACGTACAGGTCGACGCCGCCCAGCGGCTCGGGGCCGCCGGCGCCGCCGCGCATCCAGTACGTCTCCTCCGCCGGCTCCCACGCGACGTCGCGCGCGTGCGGCGACAGGAAGCGCAGGTAGTACCAGCACGACCCCGCCCACTGCGGCATCGTGTTGGTGTCGCGCGCGGCCGGCGCGCCCGTCGACGGATCGGTCGTGTGCAGCCACGCCTCCGCGCGCGCCAGCGGCGGCCGGCCGTCGGGCGTCGGCTTGAACGCGTCCAGCTCCGGCAGCACCACCGGCAGCGAGCTCTCCGGCAGCACCTTCACCGTGCCGTCGGCCAGCTCGATCGTCGGGAACGGCTCGCCCCAGTAGCGCTGGCGCGAGAACAGCCAGTCGCGCAGCCGGTAGCGCACGCTCTTCTCGCCGAGGCCGCGCGCGGCCAGCCACGCGATGATCGCCTCCTTGGCGGCGGCGACGTCCAGCCCGTCCAGCAGCCCGCTGTTGACGTGCGCGCCGTCGCCGACGTACGGCGCCGCGTCGACGTCGCCGCCCGTGACGACCTCGACGATCGGCAGCCCGAACTTCTTCGCGAACGCCCAGTCGCGCTCGTCGTGGGCCGGGCACGCGAAGACCGCGCCGGTGCCGTACGACGCCAGCACGTAGTCGGCGATCCAGATCGGGATCTGCGCGCCGTTGACGGGGTTGACCGCGTACGAGCCGGTGAACACGCCGGTCTTCGGCGCGTCGGCGGCCTCGGTCGTGCGGTCGCGCTCGCTGCGCTTGCCGGCGAGCTGCTTGTACTCGTCGACGGCCGCGCGCTGCGCCGGCGTCGTGATGGCGTCGACCAGCGCGTGCTCGGGCGCCAGCACGACGTAGGTGCCGCCGAACAGCGTGTCGGGCCGGGTCGTGAAGACCTGGATCTTGTCGTCGCGCCCGACGATCCCGAAGTCGACGTTGGCGCCGATCGACCGGCCGATCCAGTCGCGCTGCATCGCCAGCGTCCCGTGCGGCCAGTCCAGCCCGTCGAGGTCGTCGATCAGCCGGTCGGCGTAGGCGGTGATGCGCAGCATCCACTGCTTCATCAGCCGCCGCTCGACGGGATCACCGGTCTCGATGTAGACGCCGTCCTTGACCTCCTCGTTGGCGAGGACGGTGCCCAGCGCCGGGCAGAAGTTGACGGCGACCTCGGCCTGGTAGGCCAGGCCTCGCTCGTACAGCTTGAGGAAGATCCACTGCGTCCACTGGTAGTAGTCGGGCTCGCTGGTCGCCAGCTCGCGCTCCCAGTCGTACGACAGGCCCAGCCGGCGCAACTGCTGCTTGAACGTGGCGATGTTGCGCGCGGTGATGATGCGCGGGTGGATGTTCTCGCGCTCGGCCTGGCGCTCGGCCGGCAGGCCGAAGCTGTCCCAGCCCATCACCCGCAGGACGTTCCAGCCCATCATGCGGCGGGCGCGCGCGACCACGTCGGTCGCGGTGTAGCCCTTCGGGTGGCCGACGTGCAGGCCCGCCCCCGACGGGTACGGGAACATGTCGAGCACGTAGTACTTCTTGCGGGTGCGGTCGGTCGGGGTCGCGAACGTGCGCTCGCGCTCCCAGTACTCTTGCCACTTGCGGTCGATGGTCGCGTGATCGAAGGAGGCCATGGGAACCTCTGATCGCGCCGGGCTCGCGGCCGGGCGCGGAAGGGAACAGGCGGGGACGACCGCGCACGGCGGCGCGATCGCAGCGTCGACACCTGGTAGCGCCCGGCCGGGCGCGCAGCGAAGGCGCGCCTCAGCGACCGAGCGCGGACATAAGTCGTCCGGTGACCTCGTCCGGATCGCCGACGCCGTCCACGCGGCGGAGCAGGCCCTTCCCCTCGTAGAAGGGGACGATGGGCACCGTCTCGCCGTGGTACTTCTGCTGCCGGGCGGTCACGGCTTCGATCGTATCATCTTTCCGGTGGACGAGCCGCCCCGCGATCTCGGGCGGCGGGGGATTGAACTTCAGGTGGTAGATGGCGTTGGTCTCCGGGTCGCTGCGGCGGCCGGTGACCCGCTCGACGATCAGCTCGTCGGGGACCTCGATGAGGACGACCGCGTCGAGGTCGACGCCGGCCTGGCGCATCGCCTCGTCGAGCGCCTCCGCCTGCGGGCGCGTGCGCGGGAAGCCATCGAGCATGAAGCCGTGGGCGCAGTCGGGCTGGGCGATCCGCTCGAGGACCATCGCGATCGTGACCGCGTCGGGCACGAGCTGGCCGGCCTTCATGTAGCGATCGGCCTCGACGCCGAGCGGGGTGCCGGCCTTGACGGCGGCGCGGAACATGTCGCCGGTCGAGATGTGTGGGATCTGAAGCTTCTCGACGAGACGCGCGGCTTGCGTGCCTTTGCCTGCCCCCGGGGGGCCCACCAGGATCATGCGCATGGTTACCTCGCTGGAGCCGGGGCATCTTGCCCGCGGAGCGGCGGCGACGCAATCTCGGGAGGCGCGCTCGGCGGCGCGCGGGTGCGGCGACGGAGCGCGCGCTTGCCCTCGGGCGACGACACGCCAAAATCGCGCCGCTGTCTTGAAGCTCGAAAGTTGTGCGTGGTTAGAATCCTGACCGTGGAGATCACCATGGGTTCCCTCGAGATGTTCGACGTCGAATGGATCCGCTCCATCGCCACCCCGATCCGTCGGCTCGACGATGCGAGCGTCGACGTGCCGGCGCTCGCGCTGGAGACGGTGGCCGAAGCGGAGACCCGCTGGGCCGCCAGCATGAGCCCCGGTCGCGGCCGCAGCGTGGACGACGACGACGACGCCCCCGGCGGCGGCGGCGACGACGACGACGACGACGACGACGATGATGATGATGATGACGACGACGACGAGGAGGAGGAAGAGGAGGAGGAGGAGGAAGAGGGAGGGGCGAAGGTCGCCGTAGACGACGACGAGGAAGGTGGAGGCTGGCGCAGCAGCAGCGCCAGCAGCACCGACGAGGACGAGGACGACTGGGGCGCCGAGAAGGAGAAGGACGAGGACGACGACGACGACTCGCCGGACGACGACGACGAGCCGCCGCTGTGGGCGAAGAGCGACGACGACGACGACGACGAGGACGAAGAGGACGAGGACGACGACGACGACGACGAGGACGACGACGAGGACGACGACGAGGACGACGACGACGAGGACGACGACGAGGACGACGAGGACGACGAGGACGACGACGACGACGACGACGACGAGGAAGAGAAGGACGACGAGGACGAGGACCGCCCCGCTCGTCGCCCGGCCGCTCGCCCCGCGCCTTCACGCCCGGCGCCGAAGCCGCTCCCCGCGAAGCCGTCTCCCGGCGCCGCCAGGCCGGCGGCCGCGAAGCCCGCGCCTGCGCCCGCCGCCAAGCC
>DASZXE010000511.1:0-2706 GCA_035546475.1 Kofleriaceae bacterium | reverse complement strand
CGGATGATCGTCGCGCGCCGGCTGGCTGCGATCGATCGCGTGGCACGCGCGGCAGGCCGCCTCGTCGGGCGTCAGCCGGTCCATCGCCGACCGCGAGGCCGCCGCCCGCACGTGGCAGTCGACGCAGGTCACGCCGCCGCGCGCGAGGTGGCGCGCGTGCGAGAAGGTGATCGGCAGCCGCTGCTCGGGGAAGATCGCGGCGGACGGGGTCGCCGCCGGATCGTCGCCGCGCGCGCGCTCGACGCGCGTCACCACCGCCAGCGCGGCGACGCCGAGCGCCGCCAGCGCGAACAGGAGCCGCGAGGATCGATCGCGCGCCATCAGTCGTGCTCCGGCTCCAGCTCGACGTCGAGCTGCAGGTAGACGCGCACCTGCGCGCCGGCCCACGGGCTCGTGCTCACCTCGCCGGCGGCGTCGAGACCGAAGCCGCCGTCGATCGCCCAGCGCGCGCCGACCTGCGCGACGCCGCTCGCGCCGCGGGTCGACGGCCGCAGGTCGGGGTCGGTCGTGACGTCGAGCCCGCCGAGCCGGCCGGTCACCAGCAGGTCGCGCCGCGCCTGCCAGCGCCCCGACGCGGTCGCGCCCAGCCGGCGGCCGCCGTAGCCGTCGTCGCCCAGCAGCTCCAGCTCCGTGCGCAGCCGCGGCGTCACCGCCAGCGAGGCGCGCACGGTGCCGCCGCCGACCCACGGTGACGCCGCCGCCGACCCGCCGCCGTCCCCGGGATCCGGCAGGCCGTAGCGGCGGGCCCACGCGGTCGCGCTCGCGCGCACGGGGCCGCGCCGCGGCGAGAGCTGGTAGTCGAGCCGCAGATCGGTGCTGGCGCCGGTCACGAAGACGCTCCAGATCGAGTCGGCGTCGAGCAGCGGCCGCGCGTACGCGATCTCCGGCTCGAGCGCGTGCGGCCCGTGCTCGAGGCGCAGGCCGGCCGACGCGTCGGCGACCGCGGCGTCGACGAGCGAGTAGCGACCGCGCGCCCACGGCGCGATCGTCAGCCCGCGCGCGCCGCCGACGCGCCAGCGCCCGTCGAGGCTGGCGGCCACCAGCTCCTCGTTCACGCCCCACGCCGGCGCCTGGCCGAGCTCGTCGGGGTAGAGGCCGGTGTCCGGGTGATCGAGGCGATCGACCGGGCCGATCAGCCCCGGCGTCGCCGACGCCGCGCGCCGGTACGACAGCCGCGCGCGGGTGCCGTGGATCGCGGTCGTTTCGACGGCGACGCCGGCCATCGGCATCAGCGCCTCGCGCTCGGGGCAGTAGGCGAGGTCGGACGCCAGCGGATCGTCGTTGGGCACCCGGCTGCGATCGATGATCTGCCAGGTGCCGGTGCCGGGCGTCGCGCCCTCGACGTACTCGCGGCAGTCGGCGCCGCTGGTGCCGTCGAGCTCGACCGCCGAGCCGCCGAGCGGCGAGCTGTCGCGCACGCGCAGGCCGGCCATCGCCTCGAGCGCCAGCGGCCCGCCGGGGCGCACGCGCGCGCTGACGCCGTCCATCGCCCACGGATCGACCTCGTCGAGGTGGAGCAGCCGCCCGAACCGCAGGTCGACGCGGTGCCACAGGTTGTCGACGGCGAGCTCGCCGTAGAGCAGCTCGAGATCGACGCTCGACGCGGCGAGCTCCGGCACCTCGTCGAGCGCGTCGAGGGTCGCGCCGTCGACGCGCACCGCGCCCATCGTCCACGCGCCGAAGTCGTGATCGAGGCGCAGGTAGGCGGTCATCCACACGATCGGCCCGTCGTCGCGCAGGCCGCGCTGCGCGCGCAGCCGCTTGCGCCGGAGGTCGCCGAGGTCCCACACCGTCAGGCTCAGCGTCTGGGTCAACCGGCGGCGCGCCAGCCAGATCTCGGCGCCCAGCAGGTGCAGCGTGGGGAGCTGGTAGGCCTGGCCCGCGGTGCCCGCGTGGATCTGGAAGTCGTACGCGCGCGCCTCGCCGGTGGCGAGGACGAGGCAGCCGGCCAGCGCGGCGGCGCGGAGCACGCCGGCACGGTAGCAAGGACGACGTCGCGCTGTCATGACGGTGGTCACCGGGTGACGGCCAGGGTCTCGACGGTGACCGCGCCGGCGCCGAGCGCGGCGATGCCGACCCGGCCCGCGGCGAGGCCGGTCAGCGGACAGCGGACCAGCACGCGCCCGCCGGCGAGCACCTGCGCGGTGCCGGCGGTCAGCTCGACGCGGGCGACGATCGGCCCCGCGGCCGGCGCCGCGCTGCCCTCGCAGCGGACGGTCTCCTCGCCGCCCTCGACGTCGACGACGCGCGCCGGCTGGCCGGGCACGAGGTCGGCGCGGTGGTGGCGGCCGGGATCGACGAAGCCGAACAGCAGCGCGGCGCCGTCGGCGGGCAGCTCGCCGGTCCAGTCGAGGCGCAGGTCGTCGCCGACCAGGCCGCCGACGATCGCCCACGCGCCGGCCTCGACCTGCCAGCGCGGCGCGGTCGTGACCCGCGCCGGATCGAGCGGCGTGAGCGGCGGATCGCCCGACGCGTCGGTGGGGACGACGCTCTCCGAGGCGCCGAACGGGCCGAGCAGCCGCGGGCGGAAGCGCCACACGTGATCGGTCGGCGCCCCGCCGGCGCGGCCGCCGGCGACCAGCACGGTACCGTCCGCCAGCCGGACGACCACCGGCCCGCCGTCGACGGCGAGGTCGCCGCCGCCGGGCACGCCGCGCCACGCCGACGCCGCGGGCTGGAAGCGCACCGGCGGGCCGCCGCCGATCG
>DASZXE010000510.1:0-6782 GCA_035546475.1 Kofleriaceae bacterium | reverse complement strand
GTGATCGTACGCGGCGGCGGCGGGATCGCGGCGTCGCTGCGGACGACCCGCGCCGGCGGCGGCACGGGCGGCGGCACCGGGATCGGCCCCGACGCCGGCGCCGGCGCCGGCAGCGACGACAGCGACGGCAACGGCCGCGCTCCCGAGCGCCCGGCGTCGACGGGCTTGCTCTCCGCCCCGCCGGCCTTGGCATCGTCGTGGTTGCCCACTGCGAGCTAGGTTACCCACGCAGGCCGAGACGCCGCAAGGGCTGCGGGGCTGACAGCACCTCCTCGCGTCGTACATCGCGGCGCGCGCGAACGCCGAGCGAGCGGTGACAACGCCGGGGCAACAGGCGTACCCTCGACGGCGCCTCATGGCTCTCGGCACGTCGTCGACCGGGCTCTTGCGGCTCGGGCTCTCGCTCGTGACCCTCGCGCCCCTGGCCGGGTGTCCGACGGTCGACCTCGGCGACACGCCGCCCGATCCGGGCGTGTGCCGGCCCGATCGCAGCTACTTCGACTCGACGATCTGGCCGATGTACCTGGCGCCCTCCGACGAGGCGCACTCGTGCGTGAAGGGCGGCTGCCACGGCGACGACCGCGGCGTCTCCGCGCTCCGCCTCGACACGACCGAGCCGATCGACCTCGCGCGCAACTACGACGTCGCGACGCGCTTCCTCAACTGCGGCACGCCGGAGGCGAGCCTGCTCTACACCAAGCCGCTGCGCGGCCTCGAGAACCACGGCGGCGGCGACATCTTCACCGCCACCGACGCGCAGGCGGACGTCTTCCGGATGTGGTTCCCGTGAGCGGCGCCGGCCTGGCGCTCGCCCGCGCGACGCTCGCCGCCGCCGCGCTCGCCCTCGCCCTCGCCGCCGCCCCGCGCGCGGCCGCCGCCGACGCCTACGTGCGCGTCATCGCGCAGGACGCGCCGGTCTACACCGGCCCCGGCGCCAGCTACCGCGACGTCTACGACGCCCACCGCGGCGAGGTCTTCCAGGTCGTCGAGCGCGCGACCCGCGGCTACTGGTTCCGGGTCGTCCTCGACGACGGCACCACCGGCTGGATCTACGGCGAGCTGGTCTTCCCGTTCGAGGTCGTCGAGGGGGACCACCCCGGCGTCTTCCGCCGCGCCGGCCGCGCGATCCGCCGCGCGATCCTCGGCCCGCCGCCGTCGCCGCGCGCCGACGTCGAGCTGTCGGTCTCGGCCGGCCTGCTCGAGCACGAGGGCCTCTTCCTGTTCCGGCCCGGCTGGCTCGTCGATCCGCACTTCGCGCTCGAGGCGTTCGCCGGCCTGTCGCCGCGCGCGCAGAAGGACGTCTTCCTCGCCGGCCTCGGCTGGACGCTGCGCCTCGCCCCCGGCGCCGCGATCGGCCCGTTCGCCCACGCCGGCGTCGGCGTCGCCCACGTGCGGCCCAAGGCGGACAACTTCGTCGATCCCGAGCAGACGCTGATGGCGCTCGACGCCGGCGGCGGCTTCGAGATCACGTTCAAGAAGCAGATCACCCTCCGCTTCGACTACCGCCGCTGGGTCCTGTTCGATCCCGACCAGGCCGAGGGTGGCCACGAGCTCTCCGCCGGCCTCGCCATCTTCTTCTGATCCCGAGCGCCAACCTCCGCCAGGAGCCACCATGCCGCACCTGTCTCGCATCGCCGCCGCCGTCCTCGTCGCCGCCACCCTGGCGGGCGCGACCGCCGCCGGCGGCTGCGGCCGCAACGCGGTGCGGCCGAACGAGAAGGAGTTCCTGGCCGATCCGATCATGGTCTTCGATCAGGATCCGCAGGAGGCGTCGTCCGACGAGCACGTGCTGACGAACCGCGAGGGCGCGGCGGGAGGCGCCGGCACCGGCGGCGGAGGCTGCGGTTGCAACTGATGGGAACGCGCGGCTGCACGCTCGCCGGCCTCGTCGCCGTGGCCGGCCTCGCCGCCGGCGTGGTCGCGGTGCGCCCGGCGCGCGCCGACGACAAGGTCGACGTCGGCACCACCTGGTTCCAGGAGAACCGCAAGGGCGGCAAGGGCGGCCTCACCGTCATCCATCCCGAGGTCGACCTCGGCGTCGACGCCGGCGACCACGTCAGCATCTCCGCCAGCTACACCGCCGACGCGGTGTCGGGCGCGACCGCCAAGGTCTACAGCGTCGACGCCGTGTCGTCGGCGACCACGTTCTCCGACCTCCGCCACCAGGGCACGCTCGGCCTCACCTTCACCGGCCGCCGCTCGACGTTCGGCGCCACCGCCACCTACGGCACCGAGCGCGACTACCTGTCGCTCACCTTCTCCGGCGACGCGTCGATCGATCTGCCCGGCAAGAACACGACGCTCGGGCTGTCGTACAGCCACGGCGCCGATCAGGTGTGCGACCGCGCCAACGCCGAGCTGACGCCGTTCGAGCGCCGCACGCTGGTCGGCGCCGATCCGTGCAAGAAGTCGGTCTTCACCGGCCAGGACAGCTACGTGATGGATCGCCCCGAGCTGGGCACCGTCACCACCTGGCGCGACCTGACGATCGACACCGCGCAGGCGACCCTCAACCAGAACCTGACGCCGACCGCGGTGCTCCAGCTCTCGCTCTACGGCCAGGTCCTCGACGGCATGCAGTCGAACCCGTACCGCGCGGTCCGCATCGGCCCGAACGAGCCGCAGGAGCACGTGCCGTCGACCCGCGCGCGCGGCGCCGTCACCGCGCGGCTCAACCGCTTCATCCCGGCGCTGCACGGCGCCGTGCACCTGCAGGCGCGCGGCTACAGCGACACCTGGGGCATCGAGGCCGGCACCTTCGAGCTCGGCTACTCGCAGTACCTCGGCGACTCGCTGGTCTTCCGCCTGCGCGGCCACATCCACCAGCAGACCGCCGCCACCTTCTTCAAGGACGCCTTCTACTACGAGACCGAGTCGGCGGCCGGCGCCTACTTCACCGGCGACCGCGAGCTCGGCGCGATCCGCGACGTCATGGTCGGCGGCAAGCTGACGATGATCGACGTCGCCGAGGACAAGAACATCCTCGGCGTGTTCGAGCGGCTGCAGCTCAACCTCAAGGCCGACGTCCTCTTCCTCGACGAGCTGGCCGCCGACGATCCGGCCGGCAACCCGGCGGGCATCGGCGGCCAGTTCCTGTCGAGCGGGCAGTTCCTCGACGCGTTCACGGTCCAGCTCGGCCTCGATCTCGACTACTGATCGCGCGGCGGCGCGGCGCAGGCGTATCCTCGCCGCGGTGCCGGGGTTCACCTGCAACCTGTGCGAGGCGATGTGCGGGCTCGACGTCACCGTCGAGGACGGCCGCGTCACCCGCATCGCCGGCGACCACGACGACCCGCTGTCGCGCGGCCACCTGTGCCCCAAGGCGATCGGCCTCGGCGAGCTGCTCGACGATCCCGACCGGCTGCGCCACCCGGTGCGGCGGACCGCGGCCGGCTGGGAGCGCCTGGCCTGGCCGGCGGCGCTCGACCTCGCCGCCGCGCGGCTGCGCGCGGTGCGCGACGCCCACGGCCCCGACGCGGTGGCGCTCTACGTCGGCAACCCGGTCGTCCACTCGCACCGCGCCGCGCTCGCCGCCGAGCTGCTGACGCTCGCCGTCGGCAGCCGCAACCGCTTCGATCCGAACTCGCAGGACTCGAACCCGCGGCTGCACGCCTGCATGCAGGTCCACGGCGACGCGCTGGCGATGGCGGTGCCCGACGTCGATCGCTGCGACCTGCTGATCATGCTCGGCGCCAACCCGGCGGCGTCGAACGGCAGCCAGGTCGGGCTCGGCGACGCGCGCGCCCGCTTCCGCGCGCTGCGCGAGCGCGGCGGCCGGCTCGTGCTCGTCGATCCGCGGCGGAGCGAGACCGCGGCGTGGGCGACCGAGCACCACTTCATCCGGCCCGGCGGCGACGCGGCGCTCCTGCTCGCGATGCTGCACGTGCTGTTCGCGGAAGGGCGCGTCGACCTCGCGCGGCTCGCGCGCACCACGACCGGCCACGACGAGCTGCGCGACCTCGCCGCCCGCTTCTCGCCGGCGCGGGTGGCGCCCGCGATCGGCGTCGACGCCAGGACGATCGCGCGGCTCGCCCGCGACCTCGCCGCCACGCCGCGCGCGTGCGTCTACGCGCGGGTCGGCGTCTGCCAGAACGAGCTGGGGCCGATCGCGATGTGGCTCGTCGAGGCGCTGAACGTCGTCACCGGCCACCTCGACCGCGAGGGCGGCGCGATGTTCCCGACGCCGGCCGCCGACATCGCCGGCCTCGGCCGCCTCGTCGTCGGCAACCACGCCGGCCGCTGGCGCTCGCGGGTGCGCGGCCTGCCCGAGCTGCTCGGCGCCTTGCCGTCGGCGGTGATGGCCGAGGAGATGGAGACGCCCGGCCCGGGCCGGATCCGCGCGCTGGTCGTCCTCGCCGGCAACCCGGTGCTGTCGACGCCCGACGGGCCGCGCCTCGCCCGCGCGCTCGCCGGCCTCGAGGCGATGGTCGCGATCGACTACTACGTCAACGAGACGACCCGCCACGCCGACGTCGTGCTGCCGCCCCGCCACGTCTTCGAGACCGGCAACTACGACGTGCTGCTGGCGCGGTTCGCGGTGCGCAACGTCGCGCGCTACAGCCCGCCGATCCTCGCGACCGGCGACGACACGCTCGACGACTGGACGATCGCGACCGAGCTGGCGTTGCGGCTGCGCGGCCTCGACGGGCCGGTGGTCGGCCGCGCGCTGCGCCGGCTCGCGCGCGACCTGCCCGAGCGCGTGCTCGACCTGCTCCTGCGCACCGGACCGTACCGGCTGTCGCTGGCGGCCCTGCGGGCGGCGCCGCACGGCCTCGACCTCGGGCCGCTGGTGCCGTCGGGCGGCCGGGCGATCCGCACGCCGGGCCACCGCCCTCGCCTCGCGCCGCCCGAGCTGGTCGCCGGCGTCGCGCAGGTCGACGCGTGGCTCGCCCGCCCGCCGGCGCCGCTGGTGCTCATCGGCCGCCGCCACCTGCGCAGCAACAACTCGTGGATGCACAACCTGCCGTCGTGCGCGAAGGGACCGGATCGCTCGCGCGCGCAGCTCCATCCCGACGACGCGGCGAGGGCGGGCGTCGCCGACGGCGAGGTCGCGCGGCTCGCGAGCCGCACGGGCGCCGTCGAGGTCGCGGTCGAGGTCACCGCCGACGTCATGCCCGGCGTGGTGTCGCTGCCGCACGGCTTCGGCCACCAGCCGGCGGCCGGCACGCTCCGACGCGCGGGCGCGCTGCCCGGCGTCAACGCGAACGCGCTCACCGACCCGATGCTCGTCGAGCCGCTGCTGGGGACGTCGATCCTGAACGGCGTGCCGATCACCGTCGAGCCGCGCCCGGCGCCCGGACGAGAGGACGAGCCATGACCCACGCCGCCGCCGCCGCCGCCACCGCCTCGCGCCTGCTCGCCCTCGCCTTCCTCGCCGCCTGCGGCTCCGGCGCACCGAGGCCGCTGCCCGACCTCTCCCCGGCCGAGATCCAGCTCCGCGAGCAGCTCGGCATCCCGCTCGACGCCGAGCAGGTCGTCTTCTTCGGCCAGAGCTCGCACCTCGACCTCGACTGGCAGCACACCTTCGACGACTACGACCGGCTCTACGTCGAGGACCTCCTCCACCAGGCGACCGACGTCCTGTCGTCGCAGCCGCGCGCGACCTACAGCATCGCCGAGATGGCCTTCCTCCAGCGCCACCTCGCGCTCCACCCGGAGGAGGCGGCGCCGCTGCGCGCGGCGGCGGCCCGCGGCGCGCTGCACGTCGTCGGCGGCGGCATGACCAGCCCCGACACGCTCCTGCCCGAGACGGAGCTGCTCGCCCGCGACTACCTCGACGGCCTCGCCTTCGCCGAGGAGACGCTCGGCGTCCGCCCGACCGCGGCCTGGCTGCCCGACTCGTTCGGCCACGGCGCCGCGACGCCGGACCTGCTCGCCGCCGCCGGCTTCACCAGCGTCGGCATGGCGCGCATCGACGGCGCGCCCGGCCTGCTCGACCTCGTCCACGATCCGGCCGCGCCGCCGCTCCCCGGCTCGACCGCCGACCTTCTGCGCACCGCCGGCTCGGCCGACTTCGTCTGGAAGGGCTCGGGCGGCGCGACGATCCTCGCCCACTACCTCGCCGGCAGCGGCCTCTACTGCCAGGGCGACAACCTCGACTACAGCGAGCCGTTCGAGCCGGCCGGCGGCCACCTCGGCGCCTTCGACGACTCGCCCGCGTTCACCGACGCCAGCATCGATCGCTACGTGCGCGAGCTGACGCCGTACGCGCGCACGCGCAACCTGTTCGTGCCGGTCGGCTGCGACTTCGCCGCGCCGAAGGCCGCGCTGGTCGCCTACCTCGACGGCTACGACCGGCGGCGCTACCCGACGACGCACGTGTGGGCGGTCGACGCGAGCTTCGAGACGTACGAGCAGTTCCTCGCGCTCCACGCCGACGCGCTGCCGGTGATCGATCACGAGCTGTCGCCCTACTTCATGGGCTTCTACGGCAGCCGCGCCGCGATCAAGCGCGGCGTGCGCGACGCCGCCCGCCCGTTCTGGGTCGCCGAGACGTTCGCGACCCTGCTCGGCGCCGAGGGGGCCGCGCGCGTGGCGGCGGCGCGCCCCGCGCTCGCGCTGCTCACCCGCGCCGATCACCACGACTTCATCACCGGCACCTCCACCGACGACGTCGTCACCGGCGAGCAGCTCCCGCTCCTCGCCACCGCGCAGGCCGCCGGCGAGGCGGCCGAGCGCGACCTCGCCGACGCGATCGGCCGCCGCATCGCCCCGCCCGCCGACCTGCGCGGCCGCTTCCTCGCGCTCGACGCCGCGAGCGCCGCCGAGCGCGGCGCGGTCGA
>DASZXE010000509.1:0-2737 GCA_035546475.1 Kofleriaceae bacterium | reverse complement strand
TGGGCTGATGCGCAGGTACGGTGCGCGCGCGCCGCTGCCGACGTCGACGCGCTCGACGTCGACCGGCGGGTAGGTGGTGCAGACGAGGACGTCGCCGTCGTTCGTCCAGCCGCACGCGCGCCGGTCGCGGAAGCCGGTGCGCGGTGGCGCGACCGCTGCCCCGCCGGTGACGTCGATCACCTGCAGCCGATCGTCGTCGTCGACGAAGGCGAGCCGGCGCCGCGCGCGATCGACCGCGCCGAGGCCGGCCGCGCCCTCGTCGGTGAGCGCGGCGACGCCGCCGCCGGCGAGCGACACGCGCCACATCCGCGCGGGCCGTCCCGCCGCGCGGCCACCCACGACCACCGTCTGCTCGTCGAGCCACGCCGCCCAGCCGGCGTGCGCGATCGGCGCGAACGCGATCGTCCGCCGATCGCCGCCGTCGACCGGATAGACGATCGCGCGGGGCGACCCCGGCGCCTCGTCCATGACCTCGATCGCGAGCGCCAGGCGGCCGTCGGGTGACAGCGCGCGCGGCGCCCCCGGCCCGAGGCGCAGGCGCGGTCCGCCCGCGGCCGGCACGACGTAGACGCCGTCGATCTCCGGCGCGTCGCCCATCTCGCCGACGAGCAGGCGCGCGCCGTCGGCCGACACGTCGTGGACCATCGCGAACGCGGTGAGCGAGCAGTCGTGCTCGACGCCACCGACCGCCGCGCGCGTGCGCAGCCGCCAGACATCGCGGCTGACCAGCAGGCGGCCCGCGCGCAGGTCGTGCAGGCGCAGGCGGCCGAGCGTCTCCAGCTCGATGCGCTCGTGGCCAGCGAGCGTCGTCGAGCGCAGCGCGCTCGCGGCCTCGCCGCGGCCGGCGGTGAACCAGAGGCGGTCGCCGCGCGGGTCCCACGCGAGCCCGGCGATGCTGTCCCAGCCGGCGGAGATGGTGCGCACCGCGCCGCTCGCCCGATCGACGACGATCAGGTCGCCCTCGTCGTCGTTGCGGTCCGGGTGGCGGAGGCAGGCGATCGCGCGGCCGTCGGGCGAGACGCGCGGGTGGGTGAGCCAGCCGTCGACCTCGAGGAGCGCGCGGCCGAGCGGCGCCTCGAGGCGCGAGCCGCGGCGGGCGCGGGTGAGGACGGCGAGCTGGTCGTCGCCGGGGAGGAAGTCGGCCTCCTGGATGTCGTCGGCGAGCACGCGCGGCACGCCACCGTCGATCGGCGCGAGCGCGAGGCGGCCGGTCGCGCACTGGCCGTCGACGTGGCGGCGGTCGAGCGCGATGGCCAGCGCGGTCGGCGACGCGGCGAGGACGTCCGCGGGCGGCAGGTCGAGCGGGCGCGAGACGCCGCCGTCGAGGCGGAGGCCGTAGATGGTGAGCGGATCGGCGTCCCACGCGGCCCCGTAGAACGCGCCGCGCCCGTCGGAGGCGAACCGCGCCGACATCAGGCGGCCCTGGTGGAAGGTGAGCTGACGCAGTGCGGGCGGCGCCGTTGGTGGCGCGCGTCGGCGGCCGGCGCGGCCCGCGAGCCAGCCGGTCGTCCATCCGGCGGCGGCGATGGCGGCGGCGCCTCCGCCGAGCAGGAGGGTGCGCCGGCTGGGCCCCCGCGCCGCAGAAGCGGCGTCGTCTGGCCTGCCTCCGGACAGCTCGGCCGTGGGCGCGCCGGTCGTCCGGGTTCCGGACAGCTCCACCGCCGCGGCGCCGGTCGTCCGGTTGCCGGACAGCTCGCCCGTCGCGCCGCCGGCGGCCACCAGCTCGCCGAGCACCCACGCCAGGTCCGCCGCCGACTGGAACCGCCGCGCCGGATCCTTCGCCAGGCAGCGCGCGATCACCGGCCCGAGCGCGCCCGCGCCGGCCGCGAGCGGCGCCGGCTCGTCGCGCAGCACCGCCGCCAGCCGCTCGGCGTGGCTCGCCCCGTCGAACGCGCGCCGGCCGCCGACCAGCTCGTACAGGATCGCCCCGACCGCGAACAGGTCGGCGCGCGCGTCGACCGCATCGCCGCGCGCCTGCTCGGGCGCCATGTAGCCGGCGGTGCCGCACACCGTGCCGGGCACCGTCGCGTCGACCGGCGCGCCGTCCGCCGCCCCGTCCGCCGCCCCGAGCGTGAGCTTCGCGAGGCCGAAGTCGAGGATCTTCGGCGCGCCGTCGGCGGTGACGAGCACGTTCTCCGGCTTCAGATCGCGGTGGATCACGCCGGCCGCGTGCGCCGCCGCCAGCCCGCGCGCGAGCCCGAGGCCGAGCCGTCCCGCCTGCGTGGCGTCGACCGGCCCGCCCGCGATCACGCTGCGCAGGCTCTCGCCCTCGACGAGCTCGCCGACGACGTACGGGTGGCCCTGCTCGACGCCGACGTCGTAGACGGCGACGACGTTCGGGTGGGCGATGGCGGCGGCCGCGCGCGCCTCGACGACGAAGCGCCGCCCCGGCGCCTCGTCGCCCGCGATCGCCGGCAACACCTTGACCGCGACCTGGCGGCGCAGCCGCTCGTCCCAGCCGCGATAGACCGCGCCCATCGCGCCGGCGCCGATCTGCGCGTCGAGCCGATACGGTCCGAGCCGCGCGCCGACCAGGCTGCCCCACGACGCCGTCGACGCGGCGGCGGCCGCGGCATCACCCTCGCCGCCGAGCCACGCCGCGACGAGCGCGCTGCACACCTCGCAGTCCGCCAGGTGCGCTTCGATCGCATCCGCGCCCGCGCCCGCGCCCGCCCCGGCGCCCGCGCGTGCTCCCCCGCCCGCCAGACCACCGGCCGCGAGGTCGAGCAGGTCGTCC
>DASZXE010000508.1:0-2324 GCA_035546475.1 Kofleriaceae bacterium | reverse complement strand
CGACCGGCCGGCGGGGCGGGCCAGGCCGTTGCGAACGCCGACGGCGGGGCGGGCCGGGCCGTGCGATCGCCGGCTGGCCGGCGGGGCGAGCGGACGCGGAGGCGAGCGGGGCGGGGCCGACGCGAGGCGAGCGGATCAGGCGGCGGCGACGCCGTCGCGGATCTCGCAGACCTTGCGGACGAGCTGCGAGAGCTCGTCGCTCTTGCCGTGGATGACCGTCTCGATCTCGGGGGCCATCTGGTGGAGCTGGGCGGCGAGCGAGGCGGAGGTCGTGCCGGTCAGCAGCGTCGGGATGACTGCTGCGATGTACGACCCCTCCCAGATCTCGCGGACGGCCATCACGGCCGATGCGCACGCCACCACCCGGAAACCCTCGGCCTCGAGCGCCCGGGTCACCTCCTGGCGCTCGCTCTCGATCTCGTTCACGACAAGGATGCCAGGCTGGCCTGACTGGGAAGCGGACATCGCGGACCTCACATGAAGGCGGGCGCGGGCTTCGGCGCCAGCCGGGGTCGCCCAGGGCAGCGACCGTAAGCTAGACGGCGAAAGTGCGGCGGGGGGATGGGCCCATTCGAAGGAGGATCTCTATCAGATGGAGCGGTTCACTGCGACCCCTTTGCACGGTTTCGAGCGATCACCTGGCAGTGTGACATCGAGGGCGAGGTGGGGCGAGGCCGGGAGGCTTGCGGTGGCGGACCGCTTCGGGGTATCCACCCCGTCCATGGCCTGGTGGTCCCGCACGGGTGGGCTCGAGCAGGAGCCCAAGAAGTCGGTTCCCAAGGGGATCTGGACGAAGTGCGAGAAGTGCGCGGCCACGATCTACGACGCCGATCTCGAGGCCAACCTCAAGGTCTGCACCTCCTGCGGCCACCACTTCCGCATGGGCACCGAGGAGCGCATCCGGATGCTCATCGACGAGGGGTCGTGGGTGGAGCACGACCGGGGCCTCGAGAGCACGGATCCTCTCGGATTCCGCGTGGATGGCAAGAAGTACACGGACCAGCTCAAGGCCACCACGAAGAAGACCGGCGCGGGCGACGCCTACCGGGCTGGCTCGGCGGCCGTCGGCGGCGTGCCGGTCGAGCTCGGCGCCTTCGTGTTCGAGTTCATGGGCGGCTCGATGGGCTCGGTCGCCGGTGAGAAGATCACGCGGCAGTTCGAGCGCGCGCTCGCCCACAAGCGGCCCGCCGTCGTCATGTGTGCGTCCGGCGGCGCCCGCATGCAGGAGGGCGTCCTCTCCCTGATGCAGATGGCCAAGACCTCGGCGGCGCGGGCGCGCCTGCGCGACGCCCGGGTGCCGTACGTCTCGATCCTGCTGCACCCGACCACCGGCGGCGTCGCTGCGTCGATCGCGATGCTGGGCGACGTCATCCTCGCCGAGCCCGACGCGCTCATCGGCTTCGCCGGGCCGCGCGTCATCGAGCAGACGATCCGCCAGCAGTTGCCGGCCGGGTTCCAGCGGTCCGAGTTCCTGCTCGAGCACGGCATGGTCGACCAGGTCGTGACGCGGCCGAAGCTGCGGTCGACGCTGGAGCGAGTGCTGCGCTGGTTCGCGGCGCCCGCGTCGCCGGCGGTCTCGCCCGACGAGCCGGAGGCGGCGAGCGCCGACGACCTCGGCGTCAGCCGCTCGACCGACGACGACCTGCCCTGAGCCCGCCCGCCATGAGCATCACGTACGCCGACGTGCTCGCGCGGCTGTACGAGAGCCGCAGCGCGGGCATCGTGCTCGGCCTCGACCGGGTGACCGCGGTGCTGGCCCGGCTGGGGCATCCGGAGCGGCGGCTCGGCGTGGTCGCGCACGTCGGCGGCACCAACGGCAAGGGCTCGACCGCCGCGATCCTGGCGGCGATCGCGCGGGCGGCGGGGCGGCGGGTCGCGCTCTACACGTCGCCGCACCTGACCAGCCTGCGCGAGCGGCTCGTCGTCGACGGCGCGCCGGTAGAGGAGGCGGCGGTCGTCGCGGCCGCCGAGGCGGTGTGGGCGGCGGGCGGCGACGCGCTGACCTTCTTCGAGCAGGTCACGGCGATCGCGTTCGAGGCGATCGCGCGGGCCGCCGTCGACGTCACCGTGCTCGAGGTCGGCCTCGGCGGACGGCTCGACGCGACCAACGTCGTCGACGCGCCGGTCGCGGCGGTGACCGGCGTGGCGCTCGACCACCAGGAGCTGCTCGGCCCCGACCTGCGGTCGATCGCGCGCGAGAAGGCCGGCATCTTCAAGCGAGGGCAGCGGATCGTGATCGGCGCGGCCGGCGAGCCGGAGGCGGTGCCGTGGCTGGCGACCGCCGCGCGGGCGGCCGGCGCCGCGCAGGTCCGCGTCGTCGACGA
>DASZXE010000507.1:0-8069 GCA_035546475.1 Kofleriaceae bacterium | reverse complement strand
CTCCACATCGCGAGCGAGCGGCCCGCGCATCGCTTGAGCGAGCAGTGGCATCCGCTCGGTCCCATCGGCGCGATCACGGCCTTCAATTTTCCGGTCGCAGTCTGGGCGTGGAACGCGGCGCTCGCGCTGGTGTGCGGCGATCCGATCGTCTGGAAGCCGTCGGAGAAGACGCCGCTGTGCGCGCTGGCGGCGCAGGCGCTGCTCGCGCGGGCGTGCGCGCGCCACGGCGAGGCGCCGGCGGCGCTCTCGCAGGTCGTCCTCGGCGGCGCGGCCACCGGCGCGGCCCTCGCCGACGATCCGCGCGTGCCGCTGGTGTCGGCGACCGGCTCGACCGCCATGGGCCGCGACGTCGGCGTGCGGCTCGCGCGTCGCTTCGGCCGCGCGCTGCTCGAGCTCGGCGGCAACAACGCGGCGATCGTCTGCCCGTCGGCGGACCTCGAGCTGACCGTGCGCGCGATCGCGTTCGCCGCGATGGGGACCGCCGGCCAGCGCTGCACGACGCTGCGCCGCCTGTTCGTCCACGACGACGTCGCGGGCGCGCTGCTGCCGCGCCTGCGCCGCGCGTACGCCTCGGTCACGGTCGGCGATCCGCGCGCGGCCGACACGCTCGTCGGGCCGCTCATCGGCGGCGCGGCCGCCGAGGCGATGGCCGACGCGGTGGCCGAGGCGCGCGCGCTCGGCGGCGAGATCGTCGGCGGCGAGGCCGTGCGGGTCCCCGGCTGCGAGGGCGGCCACTACCGGCGGCCCGCGCTCGCCCTGCTGCCCGCGCAGGGGGGGCCGATGCTGCGCGAGACGTTCGCGCCGATCCTCTACGTCGTGCGCCACCACGACCTCGACGCGGCGATCGCGCTGCAGAACGGCGTCGCGCAGGGCCTGTCGTCGTCGATCTTCACCCGCGAGCTCGGCGAGGCGGAGCGGTTCCTGTCGGCGGCCGGCTCCGACTGCGGCATCGCCAACGTCAACCTCGGCCCGTCGGGCGCGGAGATCGGCGGCGCGTTCGGCGGCGAGAAGGAGACGGGCGGCGGCCGCGAGTCCGGCTCCGACGCGTGGCGCGCGTACATGCGCCGCGCCACCAACACCATCAACTACGGCCGCACGCTGCCGCTCGCCCAGGGCGTCCGCTTCGACCTCGCCTGACCTCGCCCGGCACGGTCGCGCTCGCCAGGGTCCGCCTCGACCTCGCCTGACGCGACCGCCGCACGTGGCACTCGATGCTCGCCCTCCTTGTCGCTGGCGGCGGCGCCCGAGGTCGAGGCGGCGGCGTGGTCGCTGCGATCCCGCCTGGCGAACCGCCGCGACGAGCATGGGCGAGCGGCAGGTTGGTTAACCTTGACCAATGATCCCGCCAGCCTGACATCAGTCGCAGGTGTCGATCGAGTACCCGGCGCTGCGCACGCACGCGCCGAGGCCGGCCTGACGCAGGGCCGTCGGCAGTGCCGGCTGGTTCAGGTTCGCGGGGCAGCCCGGGCCGTACGTGTAGTCCTTCGTCGAGCCGGGGCCGTTCGTGAAGTGCGCGAGCCGGCCGGCGTCGTCGTAGCTCCACGTCCACTCGTGGTGCTCGCGTCCGCCGGACTCGTCGCGCGCGTGGACGACGAGGCGGCCGGCGCCGTCGTACGTCCACGAGTCGACGGTGTCGCCGGTGTCGCCGCCTTCGTCGTGCGCGCGCGACAGCGTCTGCTTCACGAGCCGGCCGTTCGCGTCGTACGCGAACGCCTGCGTGTAGCCCATCCAGCGGCAGACCGCGAGCCGGTCGCCGTTCCACTCGAACGTGTCGCGGTAGCGGCGGCCGACGCCCTGGTGGTCGCGGCTGATCGGGTGCCCGCCCGCATCGAAGCGAAGCCCATCGTCGGTATCGACGACGACATCGTGATCGCGCCGGTAGCCGTGATCCTCCGAGTGCTCGGCGCTGACCTTCCATCCGCCCGTCCCGCGATCGTCGACGAACTCGGTCGTCTTCGACGTGGCGCGCGCCAGGTCGCCGCGCGCCGTCCACCGCCACGTCGCGTGATCGATCGTGCGCGTCGCCGGCTCGTCGCAGCCGCCCTCGTCGTCGCAGTCCCCGCGGCGCGCGTCCTGCTCGTAGTACGAATCGACGCGCACGACGTGCGCCCCGGCCGCGTCCCACGTCACCTCCTCGTGGCCACGCCCGTCGTACGTCAGCCGGGTCGTCTCGTAGCGCAGGTGCCCCGCCGCATCGAAGCGCTGCACGCGGTCGTACGGCCCCATTCCGTCCACCTCGTGGATCCCGACCTCGCACATCGCGCCCTCGGGCGGCCTCGCCTCGCTCCACTCGCCGACCGCCATCGGCCGGCCGACCGCCGAGCACGAGCACAGCACCACGAGGCATCCGACGCGAACCGCGAGCATCGCGCCTCCAACGCACCACCCCCGCCCACAGTCTACGGAAACCGCAGGCCGAGATGCATCGAGAGAGCCCGGTCGATGTCCGCGATGGCCTCGGGGGAGGCGCGGCCCGCCCGTGCAGTGATCCGCGCGCGGTCGTAGGTCATGACCATCGACGCGTTGGCCACGCGATGGTCGGCGAGGTTCGAACGCGGGTGCCTCAGGTCGGCCATGTAGGCGCGCTCGGCGCGCTCGGCGGTGTACGCCTGCGTCGGCACGACGGTGATGGCCTGACCGAACCGGTTGGCGATGTCGTTGGAGACGACGACGCAGGTCCTCGTCTTGCGTGGCTCGGCGCCCTGCGACGGATCGCAACAGATCCAGAGGATGTCGCCGCGCGCGATCGGGATCTCGACGGGCGCCGCACGCACCGCCACGGCCTTCGGCTTGCGACGCCCGGTCACGAATCACCCAGCAGATCCAACTGGGCGGCTTCCATCTCCGCGAGGAGCTCGCTGGCGTCGTCGCGTCCGGCGGCGTAGTCACGCGCCAGCTTCCTCTGGCGGGCGAGGGTCTCGCGACGATGCAGCGCCTCCTGGATCAGCTCCCGAGCGACACTCGCCCGCGGCTTGCCCAGTTCCCTCGCGTGCCGCGTCAGTCCTGCGGACGTGACACTGTCGAGGGTCAGATTGAGCCGATCCATGACACGCAAGATAGCACCTGCGGGCGTGCCACGGGCCGGTCGTGGGCGTGCTCGCGTCTGATGCATGGTCTCCTTATCGGACGCCGGCCACCGCGGTTGCGTGTCCGGCGGGCCAGTCGCAGTCCCGGTCATTCGCCGATGATCTTGACGAGGACGCGCTTGCGGCGGCGGCCGTCGAACTCGCCGTAGAAGATCTGTTCCCACGGGCCGAGGTCGAGGGAGCCGGCGGTGATCGCGACCACGACCTCGCGGCCCATGACCTGCCGCTTGAGGTGCGCGTCGCCGTTGTCTTCGCCGGTGAGGTTGTGGCGGTACGCCGACACCGGCGCGTGCGGCGCGAGGCGCTCGAGCCAGGCGTCGTAGTCCTTCAACAGGCCCTGTTCGTCGTCGTTGATGTAGACACTCGCCGTGATGTGCATCGCATTGACGAGGCAGAGGCCCTCGCGCACGCCCGAGGCGGACACCTCGGCCGCGACCTGGTCGGTGATGTTGAGGTACGCGCGCCGGCCCTCGGTCTCGAACCACAGCTCCTTGCGGTGACTCCTCATGCGGCGACGTTAATGCCGCGACCTCGCGCCCGGCAGCAGGCCGGCCAAGCGTCCGGCGCGCCACAGGTCGGACCGCGGGTGACGAGTCGATGTCGGCCAAAACCGGTGATTGCCCTCACGTGCGGCGGAGCCGATACTCGCGCGCATGTCGCCCCGCCGTCCGGTCCTCGCGCTCGGACTCACCCTCGGTGCGCTCGCCGTCGCCGCCTGCGACGACGGCGGCACGAGCACCGTCACGCCACCGCCGGAGCCGCCGCCGCCGCCGTCGCAGAACGTCATCGACGTCGCGATCTGGCCGCGGATGATCGCCGACGGCCTGACCAACCTCACGCCGGCGTCGCCCGAGGAGCTGTGCCGGCGCATGAGCCTCGACCTCACCGGCCGCACCCCGACCGCCGACGAGGTCGCCGCCGACTGCACCGGCAAGTCCGCCGCCGACATGGCGCGCGCCTTCATGGCCACGCCGCGCTTCCGCGACGTCGAGCGCCGCTTCTGGATCCGCCGCGTCGGCGCCGACGCGTACATGGTCTACGGCGAGCACCTCGTCGACGCCGATCGCCTCTACGATCAGCTCGCGACCGGCGCGCTCGGCTACGACGACTTCGCCGCCAAGCTGCTCGCCCACCCGGTGATGACGATCAACCGGCCGGTCGCCGCCGGCGACGACGTCACGCTGACCGTCACGAACATCTTCAAGGTCTTCCTCGGCCGTGCGCCGGTGATCGCCGAGATCTCCGACTACGCGAATCTCCTCCGCCCGTGGCGCCGCGTCGCCGAGATGCGCATGGGCGGCACGCCCGACCTCGGCTACACCGACACCGTCTGGCCGGCCGCGCTCGATCCGATGGCCTGCCAGGACCAGGTGCTCGGCGTCGCCGGCTGCACCTCGACGCTGCTCGGCGCGACGACGGTCGTGAACCCGATCGTCTCGCCGCAGGCGCCGCCCGGCTACACGACCGATCCGGCGCTCTTCTATTACGAGACGGTGCAGGGCGCGATGCCGACCGCGCTCGAGACCGAGCTCGAGAAGCCGGGCCGCCTGCTCGCGACCCGCGACGAGTTCTGGGACGAGGCGGTCGACTTCCCGATGCGCCGCTTCCTCGGCTGGTGGCGGTCGACGCCGAACGAGCCCGACAGCGTCCTGCCCGAGGTGCAGCTCGCGCTGTCGGCCTGGTTCCGCGCCACGCCGGACCACGACCTCCGCGAGCTGTACGTGATGGTGCTGTCGTCGCTGCTCTACACGACGTCGATCGACGTCGCGCCGAACGCGCCCGAGCGCGCGCCGTGGGGCACCGGCCCGATGAAGACGCTCGAGCCGGAGCAGCTCCTCGACAGCGTGTCGGTCGCGCTCCAGCGGCCGCTCGGCCTGTGCGACCCGCACACGTCGCAGCCGGTCGATCCGATGGCCGGCGGCGTGTGGCCGCCGCGCCTGCGCACGCCGCAGCCCGACGACTGGTACGGCTTCGGCCGCGACTTCTACCGCGAGACCGCGTCGGACATGGGCGGCTGCCTGGGCGCCCTGCCGACGCCGCGCCAGCCCGGCCTGCGCGCGCTGTTCACCCACATCGCGATCGCCGACCAGCTCTGCAGCGCGCCGTCGAAGGTCCTGCCCGACGGCCTCACCGCCGACGACACCACGCCGGCCGCGGTCGACGCGCTCGCCGATCACCTGTTCCGCGGCTTCCTGGCCCGCACGCCCACCGACGACGAGCGCGCCGCGGTCCACACCGCCGCCGACGCCTGCTTCGCCGACGCCGGCTGCCACGACCTCGCCGGCCTGGCCCACGAGACCTGCGGCGCGCTCCTGCGCTCGGCCGCGTTCCTCTACTACTGAGGCGGAGATCAGCCCAATGACCATCACCCGCCGCAACCTGCTGAAGGTCTCCGCCGCCGCCGGCGCGACCGCCGCGCTCGTCGGCCTCGGCCGCAAGAGCGCGCGCGGCGCCGACCCGGCCCGCGCCCGCCGCGTGCTCATCCTCAACGCCTCCGGCGGCATGCGGACGACCACCGCGTTCCACGCCTCGCCGTCGATGGCGTTCAACCCGTTCGGCGTGCTCGCCACCGCCGGTGCCTTGCGGCTTGGCAACGTGCTGCGCGCCGACGAGAGCGTCGTCACCTACGCCGCGCCGTCGTGGGGCGCGGGCGTGATGGTGCCGCCGATCGACGTCGCCGCGCGCAACTTCGCCGTCATCGCCGCCACCGACCACCGCCCCGACGGCGGCTACCGGCCCGGCGACCACCGCGACGACGGCGCGCGCATGGGCACCGGCTACTACGGCCGCTACGACACGCCCGGCCTGGTCACCGTCCTCAACCACTACCTCGGCGCGCAGGGCGGCGCGCCGGTCGTCGTCATGGGCGGCAGCAACTTCGCCGACGCGCCGCCCGCGTGGGTGATCGACACCCCGATCGGCGTCTCGTTCAACAGCCTGCCGACCAACCCGCCGACCGGTGGCAGCTCGACGGTCGGCCGGCCGCTCGAGGACGCGCTCGACGCCCGCGTGCTGGCGCGCCGCCGCAACCTCGCCCACGACGCCGTCCAGCAGCTCGTCAGCACCAAGGGCACGCTCCGCCAGTTCGGCCCGCTCATGGCCGACGAGCGGCTCCGCTTCTACTCGGCCGAGTACGACGACCGCGAGCTGCGCGGGATCACGAACCGCATGCTGCTCGAGGCGGTCGGCAACCCGAACGGCGACGGCATGCCGGGCCTCGACGGCGACGCGCGCAACGTCGCCCTCGCGCTCCGCTTCCTGCAGATGGGCTCGCCGGCCGCCTGCGTATCGATCGGCGGCTTCGACACCCACGACCACGAGACCGATCGCGCGCCGCCGCTGTTCACCCGCTACGCGCGATTCCTCGCCGGCATCCACTTCGCCCTGTCGCGCATCCCGGATCCGGCGGGCGGCATGATGCTCGACAGCACGCTGGTCGTGCACACGAGCGAGTTCGGCCGCAACGGCGTCGATCCCGACGGCTTCAACGCCGGCCTCGGCTCCGACCACGGCGGCGATCCCGGCTGGCGCTACCAGGCGCACGTCGTGTTCGGCGCCGGCGTGGTGCCGAAGCGCCTGCACGACACCGACGACCGCAACATGCCGCTCGACCGGCCGGCGTCGACGCACCGCCTGCTGGCGACGATCGCGGCGGCGACCGGCATCGAGCAGACCGAGATCGACAAGCTGTGGCCGCCGCGCACCGCCCTCTACCCGGAGACCGGACCGATGTGGGAGCTCTGGGCGTGAGGCGCGCCGCGACGATCGCCGCGCTGTTCGGCGTCGGCGTCGCGGGGCTCGCCTCGTGCGCGAGCGATCCGCCGGTCGAGTCGTTCGACGAGCCGGTCCGCTACAAGGACGTCGTCGAGCTGTTCGATCAGGGCATCTCGCGCACCTGCTCGCTCAACGGCGGCGTCTGCCACAACTCCAACAGCTACCCGGACCTGCACTCGGTGAGCGCGGTGCTGGCGACGGCGAACCGGCCGTGCAACGCCGGCTCGATCGATCGCAACGAGGTGAACGACGCGTGCGAGCCGCCCGCCGATCACCTGGTGATGCCGTCGTTCAACGTCGACTCGCGCATCGTGTGGGCGGAGACCGATCCCGCCGAGGCGAACCTGCCGTACTACGCGCTGTCGACGGTGACGATGTACATCGACCCGGAGCCGCCGTTCCTGCCGGCGGGCGGCGGCGACGTCGAGATCCACCGCTCGACCGGCGAGGTGTTCAGCATCAGCGGCCGCGGCGCGTTCCTCATGGTCCACGACGGCAACAAGCTGGTGTTCAACCTGAGCCGCGTGGCCGGGTCGGACAAGCAGTTCTTCGACGTGCGCGTCTTCCCGCCCGGGCCCGACCGGCTGTGGGTCGGCGACGAGAACCACAACGGCATCGAGGGCGCCCGCGTGCAGTCGATGAAGCTGATGGTGCCGGGCGACGCGATGGGCAGCTACCTGGTGCACCGGCTCATCGACGACAGCTTCGGCGAGCGGATGCCGCGCCAGTGCCGCACGTGGGACGACCGCGCGAACCTGGCGATGGCCTGCTGGATCCAGGGCCTGAAGACGGACGAGCACGGCGCGATCACGAATGCGTTGGCTCCCATCGATTACGACCACTGCGGCATCGACGTGGTCGGCAAGGGCCGGTGCGCGCCGGCCGGCGGCGTCGGGCTGCCGGCGGTCGAGGACATCTTCAACCGGTCGTGCGGCGGCGGCGCCTGCCACGTGGACCAGGACGCTCCCCAGGACGGCCTCGACCTGTCGCCGGGCAAGGTGCGCGCCTCGGTGGTCGGCATCGCGGCGAAGGGCCGGCCCGACATGCAGCTCGTCGTCCCCGGCGACCCGGGGCAGAGCTACCTCTGGTGCAAGCTCAACAACGACTGCCCGCTGCGCGCCGGCGACCGCATGCCGGCCCTGTCGCCGCCGCTCGCCCCCGCCGAGCTCGAGACCGTCCGCGCCTGGATCGCCGACGGCGCCACCGAGT
>DASZXE010000506.1:0-4400 GCA_035546475.1 Kofleriaceae bacterium | reverse complement strand
GGAGCGGGTAAACCATCTGGGTCGCGGCCCAGCGAGACGTCGATCGGGCGACACGATCGCGCCGGCCGGCCGAGGGATGTGGCCGAAAGCGGGTCGGTGCGTTACCGGCTCCGCCGGTCTCCGCCGGTCTCCGCCGGCAGGAGGGGTGCAGCCCCCTGGGATCGATCGGACTCGCCGCCCTGAAAGGGCGAGAGGCGCGTCAGAGCAGGCCCTCGATGGGGCCCTGGCCGAGGCGGAGCACGTTGACCTCGTCGCCGTCGACCTCGAGCACCGTCGACGGCTGGTCCTCGGTCGCGGTCGTGTCGATGACGACGTCGACGTGGTGGCCGAAGTGCTCGAGGATCTCGTCGGCGTCGCGGCACGGCGCATCGCTGCCGGGCGGGATGGCGCTCGACGTGAGCAGCGGGCGGCCGAGCGCGGCCACGATCGCCTGCGCGATCGGGTGACTGGTCACGCGGATGCCGACCGTGCGGCGCTTGGCGTCGGTCAGCGTGCGCGGCACCTCGTGCGTCGCCGGCACCACCAGCGTGTAGGGGCCGGGGAAGATCTTCTGCGCGAGCCGGAACGCGACCTGGTTGAAGCGGCCGTACTGCGCCGCCGTCGACAGGTCGGGGCAGATGAGCGCGAGCCGCTGGTTCTTGTGCATGCCGCGCGCGCGGTGGATGCGCTCGATCGCCTCGCGCGCCTCGATCGCGCAGCCGAGCGCGTAGACCGAGTCGGTCGGGTAGGCGGCGACGCCGCCGCCGTGGAGGATCTCGACGACCTTGCGGATCTTGCGCGCGGGCGGATCGCCCCACGGATCGATCGGCAGGCGGAGTGGCTCGCTCACGGCGTCACCGGCGGCGGCGGCGGTGGCGGCGGTGGCGGCGCGGCGGGGCGCCCGCGGAAGCCGCTCGCGGTCACGTACTGCTCGATCGAGATCGAGCGCGACGACGCCGGCTTGACGATCTTCACCGCGGTGAACTGCGCGCGGCACGCCTCGACGAGCCGCTTGAGGTCCGGGCCCTGGAAGATCTTGCCGACGAAGCGGCCGCCCGGCGCGAGCGTCGCGGCCGCGAGCTCGAGCGCGCGCTCGAACAGCGCCTCCGACCGCGCCTGGTCGACGTGGCGGATGCCGGTCGTGTCGGGCGCCATGTCGGACAGCACGACGTCGAAGCCGGGCAGGTCGCCGAGCAGGTCGGCGGGCACGACGGTGAAGACGTCGCCGACGAGCAGCCGCGCGCCCGGGATGCCCGGGATGGCGACGCGATCGATGCCGACCATCGCGCCGCCCGCGCCGATCCGTCCGCGCGCGTACTGCAGCCACGAGCCGGGGGCGCAGCCGAGGTCGAGCACGCGGTCGCCGGCGCGCAGGAGCCCGACCGCGCGATCGATCTCCTCCAGCTTGAAGACCGCGCGGGCGCGGAAGCCGGCGTCCTTCGCGCGATCGTGGAAGTGATCGTGGCGGACGCGGCGGTCGCCCAGCTTGCTTCTGCCCTTGGACATGACGAGCGTTGCTGGGACCTGACCGAGGGCCCAGCCGCGAGGGGAAGTGGGGCCGCGAGCGAAGCGAGCTACGGGGTAGCACCCGCGACCCGAGCGGCCGAGCGCGCGCAGCGCGTGAGCCGGGCCCGAGATACGTGATCGATCCTAGCCGCGGCCCGCGGCGGCCTTCTTGGAGGCCTTGAGCGGGTTCTTCGAGCGGACCTCCTCCTTGCCCTGGCCCTTCCGCTTGTACGCGGTGCGGGTGGCCGCCTTCGACACGATCACGTAGTCGTTGGTCGAGCCGGGGATCGAGCCGCGGACGAGGATGCAGTTGTCCGCGTCGAGGATCTTGAGGAGCTGCAGGTTCTGGACGCTGACCTTCTCGTTGCCCATCTGGCCGGCCATGCGCTTGCCCTTGTGGACGCGCTGCGGGGTCAGGCGGCAGCCGATCGAGCCGCCGTGGCGGAAGTACTCGTGCGTGCCGTGCGTGTTCCGCATGCCGGACATGTGGTGCTGCTTGATGACGCCCTGGTAGCCCTTGCCCTTGCTGGTGCCCTCGACGTCGACCGGCGCGCCGTCGGTGAAGACGTCCTTGGCGGTGATCGCCTTGCCGACCTCGTACTTCGCGACCTCGTCCTCGGGCAGGCGGAACTCGCGGATGCGGCGGACCGGCTTCACGCCGGTGGCCTTGGCGAGGCCGGCCTCGGCGCGGTTCGCCAGCCGCGGCGGCTTCTCGCCGAAGCCGATGACGAGCGCCGAGTAGCCGTCCTTGTCCTCGGTGCGCTTGCCGACCACGTAGCAGGGGCCGGTCTGGATGACGGTCACCGGGACCCGCTCGCCGTCGTCGGCGAAGTATTGAGTCATCCCGATCTTCTTGCCGAGCAGGCCGATACGCATGGACATGGCGGGCTTCTCTCCGAGACGCGGTCGAGGCTGGTAGGTCCCACGGCCAGACGGACCCGTGGCGGCTGGCGTGTATACCCACCGCGTCCCTGCCTGTCAAGCCGCCAGCCCTCCCGCAAACGCGAGCGATCGCCAGCGGTTGGCGGCGCCGGCCCGGGCGCCTACCTGCCGATGCGGACGAGCTGGGCCAGGTCGGCGCCGAGCGCCCCGAAGCAGTTGTCTCCGCCGAGGTTCACCCGCGGGGCCAGGAGGATCCAGTCGTCGCCCTGCCGGCCGCCGGCGAGCACGGTCAGGCCGGTGACCTCGCCGCAGTCGGCCTCGCCCTGGCCCTCGTCGGACTGGCCGGTGCCCGGCGCGGGGAAGTGGTCGGGCGACAGGCGCGCGCCGTCCATCGCGATCACCTGCCGGTCCGGATCGAGGCGCAGCGTGCGGCCGTCCGCGAGGCGGACGCTCGCGCCGTCGTCGTCGTCGGTGGTGGTCGCCGAGCCGGCGGCGGTGAGCCAGCGGTGATCGGCGAGCGCGCGGGTCGCCTGCGCGGCGGCGCCGGTCGCCTGCGCCTCGGTGACCGGCGTGTCCGGGTTGTCGGCGGTGACCCGCACGCGGGCGACCTCCTTGCCGTCGGCGATCCGCCAGACGAGCACGGTGTCGACCGGCGTGCCGACGAAGTCGACGTGGTCGTGGAACAGCGCGGCGACCTCGGTGCCGTCGTCGGAGATCGCCGGCAGCGCGCCGTGATCGTCCAGCATCCAGGCGTCCGGATCGTCGTCGGTCGACCGGGCGGCCGACAGCGCGATCGTCGCGCCGCCGCCGCCGGGGGGCTTGGTCGTGTTCGGCGTGTTCGCGGTGTTCGCCGTGGTGGCGTGCTTCGGCGACGAGCCGCACGCGGCGACGAGGAGCGCCGAGACGGTGGAGATCGCGGCGAGAGAGGGGAGGGTGCGGAGGGCCGTGCGCATGGGGATGCCTGTGTAACGCATCCGCCCCCCGGGATGTTCTATGCGGCCGGCAGCCGCAGGACCCGCGCGGTGTTGGCGACCGTCGCGGCGGCCAGCTCGGCGAGCGGCACGCCGGCCTCGCGCGCGACCACCGCCGCCGTGTGGACGACGAACGCCGGCTCGTTGCGCTTGCCGCGCATCGGGATCGGCGCGAGGTACGGGCAGTCGGTCTCGACGAGGATGCGATCGAGCGGCACCCGGCGGACCGCGTCGCGGATCGGCTGCGCGTTCTTGTACGTGACGATGCCGGAGAACGAGACGTGGAAGCCGAGCTCGACGTAGGCGGCCGCGTCGTCGGGCGTGCCGGTGAAGCAGTGGATGATGCCGCCGACGTCGGCGGCGCCGGTCTCGGCGAGCACCGCGCGCGCCTCGGCGTGGGCGTCGCGGATGTGGCAGACGACCGGCTTGCCGACCGCGCGGGCGAGCGCGACGAAGCGGCGGAAGGCCTCCGCCTGCGCCTCGCGCGGGCTGTGGTCGTAGTAGAAGTCGAGGCCGGTCTCGCCGATCGCGACGACGCGCGGGTGGCGGGCGAGCCGCTCGTGGACCTCCCACCAGGCGTCGGTGAGCTGGAGGGCGTCGTGCGGGTGGGTCGCGATCGCGGCGAAGACGTCCGGATCGCGCTCGGCGAGGTCGACCGCGCGCTGCGCGCTCGCGATGTCGCCGACGGCGCCGATGACGACGATCCGCTTCACGCCGGCGGCGCGCGCGCGGGCCAGCACCGCGTCGCGGTCGGCGTCGAACTCGGGGCCGTCGACGTGGGCGTGGCTGTCGGTCAGCTCGAGCACGGCGGGGGCGACGTCGCTCATCGGGCGCCTCCCTGCGTGCGCGCCTCGATCGCGGCCAGGGCGGCGCCGATCGCCTCGCCGAGCTCGCGGCCCTTGCGCGAGCCGCGCAGCGCGGTCAGCGGCGCCACCGCCCACGCCCCGCCGACCGCCTCCAGCCGCTCGACGGCGAGGCCGCGCACGTCGAGCTTGCGGTGGTCGAGCGCGCCGAGCAGGTGGGCGCGGGCGGCCGCCGCCTCGGCGCTGTCGGGCGCGAGCG
>DASZXE010000505.1:0-2416 GCA_035546475.1 Kofleriaceae bacterium | reverse complement strand
TCGGGATCGAACTCACGGCCGCCCGCGAGGTTGCGATAGAACGTCGCTTGCGAGATACCGAGCTCGTCCATGGTCTTCTTGCGCGAACGATTCTCATGGAGAGCCATGCAGGTGCGGACGTAGGCCTCGACCTTGCCGTCGAGCACCGCCAGCATCCGCTCGCGGTAGCTGCCGCCGGCGAACGGCGCCCGGCCGAACAGCGCCTCGTACAGCGTCACGCACAGGCCGAACTGATCGCTGCGCGCGTCGGCCGCCCTCCCGCGCACCTGCTCGGGCGCCATGTAGCCGGGCGTGCCGACCAGCGCCCCCTCGTGGGTCAGCGGCGGCGGCAACGACTCGCGGGTCGCGCCGGTCGGATCGACCTCGTCGCGCTCGCCCGGGCGCGCCGGCGGCCCGCTCACCCCGTCGACACCGACCAGGCCGAAGTCGGTCACCCGCACCCGGCCGTCGTCGCCGACGAGGATGTTGTCCGGCTTGACGTCGCGGTGGACGAGCCCGGCCGCGTGCGCCGCCGCCAGCCCGGCGCCGACCTGCGCGAAGACCGCCAGCACCTCGCGCCACCCGCGCGGCGCCGCCGCCAGCCACCCGCCGAGCGTCGTCCCGCTCACCCGCTCCATGACCAGGAAGACCCGGCCGCCGTCCTCGCCGACCTCGTGCACGCCGATCACGTTCGGGTGATCGAGGCGCGCCATCGCCTGCGCCTCGCGCAGCAGCCGCCGGCGGGCGACCTCGGCGTGGTGCGGCGCCTGCGCGGCGTCGAGGTCGGCGTGCAGCAGCTTGAGCGCGACCTCGCGGCCGAGCTGCGGATCGCGCGCGCGCAGCACCTGCCCCATGCCGCCCTGCCCCAGCCGGCCGAGCACCTCGAAGCGGCCGAGGCGCGCGGGCAGCGACGGATCACCCGAGGCCTCCACCGTCGGCATCGCCAGCATCCTACCAGGGCGGGTACCATCACCGCGTGCCCGCATCGCGGCTGACCTCGACCTCGCTGTGGCCCGAGGCCCGCGCGCTGATCGCCCGCGTCGTCGACGCCGCCAGCCGCGACCAGTTCGTCGACGACTGCCTCGACGCGCTGGTCGAGCTGTTCGGCGCCGATCGCGGCGTCGTCCTGCTCGCCGACGGCGCCGGCGCCAGCCTCGCCATCAACGCGCGCGGCCAGGGCCGGGCGCTGTCCGCCTACGAGCGCGAGGAGATCAGCCGCACGATCGTCGACGACGCGCGCCGGCACGGCGCCCCGCTCTTGTGGGAGCCGCCGTACCACGGACCGCCGCCGTCGGCCGCCGCGCTCGGCATCTGGGCCGCGCTGGTCGCGCCGCTGCGGGTGCCGGCGCGCTCGGCGGGCGCCGGGCCGCGCGAGGTCGGCGTCATCTACCTCGACTTCCGCGATCCGCGCCACGTGCCCGGCGCCACCGACCTCGAGTTCCTCGGCGCCGCCGCCGACCTGATCTCGGTCGTGCTCGACGGCGCCGAGCGGGCCGCGCGCGCCCAGGAGGACCTGCGCGCCGCGCTGGCCGGCGCCGATCGCGGCCCGCCGCCGTCGCTCGACGAGCTCCTGCGCCCGCCGTCGATGGCGGCGATCCGGGCCGAGCTCGACACCTGCCTGCACAGCGACCTGCCGATCCTGATGCTCGGCGAGTCGGGCACCGGCAAGACGCTGCTCGCCGGCGCGATCGCGGCGGCGACCGGCCGCACGCCGGTCGTGCGGGCGACGCTCGGGTCGAGCGACGACCTCAACACGATCACGTCGGAGCTGTTCGGCCACGAGCGCGGCGCGTTCTCCGGCGCGCTCGGCCGGCGCACCGGCCTCGTCGAGTTCGCCGACGGCGGCACCCTCATCCTCGACGAGGTCCTCAACCTGCCGGCCCACGCGCAGCAGCTCCTGCTCGACTTCACGCAGTTCGGCCAGTTCCGCCCGCTCGGCTGGCCGAAGCCGGAGCCGAAGACGTCGCGCGTGCGGCTCATCGCCGCGACCAACGGCGACCTGCCGGCGGCGATCGCGGCGGGCCGCTTCCGCGACGACCTCTACCACCGGCTGGCGATGGTGACGGTGACGCTGCCGCCCTTGCGCGCGCGCCGGGACGACCTGCCGGCGCTCGCGGAGTCGCTCCTGCGCCGCGCCGATCGCGCGCGGGCGTGGCGGCTCGACCTCGACGCGCGGCGCGCGCTGCTGTCGCCGCGGCTCGCGTGGCCGGGCAACCTGCGGCGGCTCGAGGCGGTCGTGCAGCGGGCGCGGCTGCGCGCCCTCGCGCGCGATCCGTCGGCGGAGGTGATCGCGCTCGGCGATCTCGACCTGCGCGAGCCGGGGGTGCCGGCGGCGGGCGCGCCGGCGTCGCCCGAGGTGGTCGAGCTCGGCGCCGCGTGGCGCGCGCTCGTCGGTGCGCGCGGCGAGCTCGACGCCCGCGAGCGCGCGCTGCTCGAG
>DASZXE010000504.1:0-2400 GCA_035546475.1 Kofleriaceae bacterium | reverse complement strand
GGGCGGCCAGCCGCTGCTGCGCCAGGTAGACGCCGGCGAGCAGCACCGCGACCGCGGCGAGCGCGGTCCACGCGGCGACCCGGCGGCGGCGCTCGCCGCGCCCGGAGGCGTCGACGAACGCGCGCTCGAGCTCGGTCAGGTGGGCGCGATCGAGCGCGCGCGCCGCGACCAGCCGCGGGCCGCGCCAGAGCAGGTCGCCCGGGCGCCGGGCCTCCTGCCAGGCGGCGGCGGCCAGGCCGAGGTGCTCGCGTTGCGCCCGGTCCTCGGCCTCGACGGTGAGCCAGTCGTGCAGCGTGCCCCACCCGCGGATGAGCGCCTCGTGCGCCAGCTCGTACAGCGCGCCGGTGTCGCCGTCGCGCACCACCAGCAGGCGGCCGCGCACGAGCGCGTCGAGCGCGGCGCGGGTGTCGGCGCCGACGACCAGCTCGGCCTCGCCGCGCGGCGCGCGGGTGCCGTCGGTGGTGACCAGCCGCAGGAGCGCCTTGCGGGCGTGGGCGCGCTCGCCGGCGGTCATCTGCGCGAGGACGGAGTCGCCGTGGCGGGCGAGCGCGCCGGCGACGCCGCCGACCGCGTCGAGGCTGGCCTGGGTGACGAGCCGCCGCTCGCGGTCGCGCGCCTCCCACAGCGCGGCGAGCGCGAACGACAGGAGCGGCAGGCCGCCGCTGCCGGCCTCGGCGGTGGCGGCGACCAGCTCGTCGATCATCGCCTCCGACTCGAACGCGACCTGCGTCGCCGCCGCGGGCCCGACGATGACGTCGCGCAGCCGCTCGGGCGGCAGCGCGCGCACGAAGGTGAGCACCCGCGCCAGCTCCTGGCCGAAGCGGGGCAGGGCGGCGAGCCGCGCCAGGAAGTCGGCGCGCACCGTCGTGACGAGCCGCACCGACGGCACGCCCTCGCACAGGCAGGCGAGCGCCTGATCGAACGCGGCGACCTCGGCCGGATCGCCGACGGTGACGAGCTCCTCGAGCTGATCGACGAACAGCACGAGGCCGCCGGTGGGCCCCGCGCGGCGGCCGAGCTCGCGCGCGAGCAGCTCCGGCTCGTCGGCGATGCGGGCGGCCAGCGTCGGCTCGTCGAGCGCGGCGGCGAACGCGGTCAGCGGCCGCCGGCCGGGGACGATCGTCAGCGCGCGCCAGGTGCGGCCGCCGCCGAGCGCGCCGTCGACGATCGCCGGCACCACGCCGGCGCGGCACAGGGACGACTTGCCGACGCCCGAATCGCCGGCGATGACGACGACCGAGTCGGTGCGCAGCCGCTCGACGATCGCGCCGATCTCCAGCTCGCGGCCGAAGAACAGCCCGCGGTGCGCGGCCTCGAACGGGCGCAGGCCGCGGTACGGGTTCTCGTCGGTGCGCACCGCCCGCGTGCGCGCCGCCAGCAGTTGCTCGAGCGCCTCGCGCAGCGCGTCGCCGCCGGCGAACCGCCGCTCGGGATCGCGGGCGAGGCAGCGGGCGACCAGCGCCGCCAGGTCCGGCTCGCCGGGCAGCGCCGGCGCCTCGCGCTCGACGACCGCGCGCCCGAGCCCGGCGAGCGGCACGTCGGCGAACGGCGCAGCGCCGGCGAGCAGCTCGTACAGCACGGCGCCGAGCGCGTAGACGTCGGTGCGGCGCGACGGCGGCCGGCCCTGCCACAGCTCGGGCGCCATGTAGTCGCGGGTTCCGATCATGAGCGACGCGGCGCTGCCCGCCTCGTGCACGGTCCGCGCGAGGCCGAAGTCGACGAGCTTGGCGGTGCCGTCCTCGCCGACCATCACGTTGGCGGGCTTGATGTCGCAGTGGAGGACGCCGCGCCGGTGCGCCGCCGCCAGCCCGCGCGCGAGATCGATCGCGATCGCCAGCGCCTGCGCCGGCTCCATCGGCCGCGGCGCGTCGGCGAGCAACTGGCCGCGCACCAGCTCGGTGACGAGGTACGGGTGGTCGCCCAGCTCGCCGACGCGGTGCACCGTGACGACGTTCGGGTGCTGGATGCGGGCGGCGGCGCGCGCCTCCATGAGGAAGCGCTGCCGCGTCTCGAGGTCCGGCTCGACCTCGCCGATGAACTTGATCGCCACCAGCCGGGCCAGCACCGTGTCCTCGGCCAGGTAGACCCGCCCCATCGCCCCGTCGCCGAGCGGCCGCACGATCGCGTAGTCGTCGAACTCCTGCGGGGGTTCGAAGCTCGTCGGCAAGCGCCGGATCGGAGCCGAGACGGAGGGCATCCGATCGGAACATCGGCGGGACCTTGGACCCGTGTAGGCGCGACCGGCGTACGCTCGCCTGCATGAGGCTCATCGCCGCACCCCTCTTCGCGCTGCTGGCCTGCGGCCATCCCTCGCGCCCCGCGGCCCCCGCGCCCGCGGCCCCCGCGCCCGCCCCCGCGCCCGCGCCCGCCCCCGGAGCCGAGGCCACCGAGCCCCCGTCA
>DASZXE010000503.1:0-3825 GCA_035546475.1 Kofleriaceae bacterium | reverse complement strand
CGGCGGTGGCGGGCGGTGGTGGCGGGGCGGTGGCGACGGCGGCGGCGGGGGTGGCGGCGGCGAGCGAGCCGCCGCGGGCGAAGCGTGCGCGGGCGCGACGCGCGGGGGCGGTGCCGCGTGTCGCCACGATCGAGCAGGCGGCAGCCGAAGAGCGAACCGCGACGGAGGCGGGGTCGGCGTCGGAGGCGGCGTCGGAGGTGGCGGCGGCGGCGACGACGGAGGCGGCGGCGGACACGGCGTCGGAGTCGAAGACGGCGTCGGACACCGAGTCTGGAGCGGGAGCGGGGGCGGGAATGGGAGCAGGCGGCGCGGGAGCGGGAACGGGGGCAGGCGGCGGCGCGGGGTACCTCGCGGAGGCGACGGTCACGCCGGCGCCGCTGGAGCGGCCGACGCGGTTCTCCCGCGCGCGCCCGGCACGCCTGATCTGGCCGGTCCACCGAGGCGATCCGTCGGAGGGCAACCTGTTCGTCGCCCACGTGCGCGTCGATCGCGACGGCGCCGTCGTCGGCGCGCGCCTCCTGCCCCGCCCGCCGCGCCCGCACGAGGACGACGCGATCACCGCCGTCTGGCGCTTCCGCTACGAGCCCGCCCTCGACGACGACGGCCAGCCGATCGCGAGCTGGGTCGACCAGGAGCTGATCGTCCGCCGCTAGGAGCCTGTAGCGCGTTGGCCGAAAGCGGCTCCGCGCCCTCGATACGCACAGGCCATGCATCGATGGGCCTGTGGGAACCGAAACAGCGGGAGTTCGATCGAGGTTCGAGGCGGGCTCCGATCCATGCCTACAGGCTCCTGGCTGGGGAGCCTCGTCCCGACCGCCGCGAACGTTCCGTCGTCCGGCTTCCGGACGAACGGCGGAGCGCCGGCCGGCTCGCCAGGCAGCGCCTAGCAACCGGGGCCGCTGCGCGTGACGTCGATCGAGGCGGTGCCGACCGCGGCGCCGTGCGGATCGAACGCGTCGAGGCGGATCGTGCTCGCGCCGCACGCCACCGGCAGGGTCGCGTGCCACGTCGACGTCGTCGGCCAGGTCAGCGCGATCGGCATCGGCGTGCCCATCCGCACGACGTCGTGGACGTCGATCCAGCCCTGGCCGTCGAGGTCGACGGTCGGCGCCGTCACCGACACCGCCGCGCCGCCGCCGGTCGTGATCGAGAACGCCACCGGCGGGATCGCCCGCATGATCGAGTTGGCCGCGCCGCTCGTCACCCACGTGGCGCGGTCGCGCACGTACTGCAGGTGGCCGGCGAAGTCCTGCCCCGGCAGGAGCGCGCCCATCTGCTGGCTCCACGACGCCATGTACGTCCCGTTGAAGGCGGTCTGGATGATGTCGTGGAGGTCGCCGTAGTAGGCCCGGGCGCGCGCCGGCACCGCGATCAGCTTCGCCAGGTCGCCGCTGGCGACCACCGGCCCCTGCGGCCCGCCGAGGAAGTCGAGGTCGTGCGGGAAGTAGAGTGTCCGGCCGTCGGACGGCCGCAGGTAGAAGTCGGCGTTGTGGGCGGCGCCGCTCGCGTAGTTGTCGATCGCGCCCGACAGGGTCGCGACCGCGAACGCGCGCAGCCACTGGTCGACGTCGATGACGTCGCCGACCTGCGCGTCGAACGCGGCGCCCGACTGGCCGAAGACCTTCGCGAAGTGGATGAAGCCGCGGTAGTCGTCGCGCCAGCGGTTCGCCTTGATGATGAAGTCCTGGCGGTACGCCTCCTCGTCGTCGCCGAGGTCGCGGATCGCGGTGCCGACGACCGAGTCGGGCTGCGGCAGCTTCGCGCCGGTCGGCAGGCCGTTGTCGGTCGTCGTCGGGTAGTAGACCAGCTCGTACTCGAACAGGTCGCCGTCGCCGCCGTGGTCGAACTGGCCGTCGAGCATCGCGTCGCCGAAGCGGGCGAGCTGCAGGTGCGCGGCGCCGACCAGATCGGCGCGCGGCGGCAGCACCTGGATCAGATCGTCGTACTGGCTCGGCACCGCGCCGGCCCGGTTCATCGCCTGGAAGAAGAACAGCTCGCGCTGGCCATAGCCGACGCCCTGCGAGCGATCGACGAGCGCGGTGCGCAGCCCGCGGAGCGGATGGTCGGCGGGGAAGCGGAGGCCGAAGCCGATGCGCGGCGTGGTCGGCCGCCCGCGCTCGCTGCCCTTCAGGCGGACGCCGGCGTCGTAGATCGCCTCGCGCTCGTCGACGATCACGGTGGCCGGCAGGTCGTCGTTGCTCATCAGGTTCGGCGCGGCGAACAGCCACGCGGCGTCGGCCGGATCCATGAGGATGCGGAGGTTGTGCAGCCCGTTGGTCGCGGCCAGGCCGTCGTCGACCTTCCACAGCGCGCGCGACGCGGGGCCGGCCGCGGGGAACATCGACGTCGCGCCCTGCACGTCCCTGCCCTCGATCCAGAACTGCACCTGCGAGCCGGCGGCGCGGCCGGGCACGGTCGCGGTGTAGCGGCCGCCGCCGGCGGCGGTCATCGGCAGCGAGGCGGGCGCGCCGCCGTCGGCGACGTACCGGAGCGTGACGTCGCCGACGCCGTCGGGATCGACGGCGGTGACCGAGACGACCACCGGCTCGCCCGGCTGCGGGACGACCGGCGCCTGGCCGAGGTCGCGGTAGGTCGGGCCGAGGTTCGCCACGGCACGGCTGTTGGGCGCGCCGGGCGTGCCGGGCACGGGCCCGACGGCGAGCGCGGTCGTGCGCGCCAGCCGGTTGAAGTAGAGCCGCGTGTTCAGGAGGTTCGAGCCGGAGATCCAGCGCGCCCGCAGCGAGATGCGGTACGTGCGGCCGTTGGTGATGCGGTGGCCGCCGGTGAGCGTGGTCTCGACGTGGTTGTGCATGTGCTCGGTCGGGCCGGTGGCGACCAGGCGCAGCACGTGGTTGCCCGGATCGTCCGGATCGACGACGACCTCGCTGTGGCGGTGGTCGCCGATCCAGCGGAAGGCGGCGCCGCCCGACTCGAAGTCGCCGCCGTCGACGAGCTCGGCCGGCGCGGTCGCCGGATCGACGGTGACGTGGACGTCGTCGACGAGGACGACGCCGGCGTCGAGCAGGCCGAGCACCAGCTCCTGCCACTGGCCGTCGGGACCGACCGGGCTCGCCGCGGCGACCGCCTCGTACGTGATCGTCTGCCACGCCGGCGCGCCGGAGACGCTGGCGGCCCACGCCTCGGGCGCGTCGTGGTCGGCCGACTCGTCCTGCAGCTCGAGGCTGGCGCCGCCGCCGTCGGCCTCGGGCGGCCACGGCGCGTCGTCGAGGTAGCGGACGTGATCGACCGGGTTCGCGCAGGCGTCGCGCAGCTCGAGGCGCTCGCCGTGATCGGACAGGCCGCCGGAGAGATCGCCCAGCACCTGCGCCGCGGGGACGGACGGATAGGCGGCGGTGAACGCGCCGAGGTCGCTGGTGACCACCAGGTAGCCGCCGGCCGGCAGCGTGGTGCCGGCGGGGAGCTCGAAGGCGGCGCCGTCGACGAGCTGCCAGCCGCCGAGGTCGACCGGCGCGCCGGTGCGGTCGTGCAGCTCGACCCACTCGAGCGGCGAGCGGGTGACGGTGCCATCCGGGTTCGTGACCGGCGGCGCGTGGTACATGACCTCGTCGATCACGACCTCGTCGTGGACGACGAAGACGTTGGGCACGCCGGGCGTGGCGACGTCGGGGTAGCGCCAGTCCATGGCGGGAGCGGCGCGGCCGCGCGGCACGTCGACGACGCGGACGGCGTCGAGGACGGTGGCGCGATCGGCGGACTGGAGCGAGAGCACGTCGCCGGCGGCGGCGCCGAAGCCGAGGTCGGCCTGGTGGAGGAGCAGGAGCTCGCCGGGCGCGAGGGTGCCGGCCGCGAGCGCGTGGTCGCCGC
>DASZXE010000502.1:0-7606 GCA_035546475.1 Kofleriaceae bacterium | reverse complement strand
CCGACGACCCGCGCTCGCCCACGCTCGATCGCATCCTCACCGTCACCCGCGCCGACGACACGCAGGCAAAGCAGGTGCTGCGCGCGTGGCAGGCCCACGAGGAGGGCCGCCGCCGGCTGCTCGCGCAGGCGCACCCCGCGTCGATCGGCGAGCCGGTCCTCGACCCCGCCGGCCTCGCCGAGCTCGATCGCGCCTTCGACGGCGCGCTGGCGGCCACGCTCGACGCGCAGCAGCTCGCCCGGCTCTCGCTCGAGAAGCCGCCCGCGCCGGCCGCGACCGAGCCCTGACCCGCGGCCCGCGGGCCGCCCGTCGCCGCCCCCCGAAAACCCGACCGCGGCTGCCCCGGCGAAGGAGCAGCCGCGATCTTCACGTCATCCCCGTCCGGGCGGTCCGGGCGGTCGGGGCGGCCCCGGCCGCCGGGACGTCGCCGGCCGGCGATCAGTGCCCGTGGTCGTCGTGGCCGTGGTCGTCGTCGTGGCCGTGATCGTCGTCGTGGCCGTGGTCGTCGTCGTGGCCGTGGTCGTCGTCGGCGTGGCCGTGGTCGTCGTCATGACCGTGGTCGTCGCCGGCGTGGCCGTGGTCGTCGTCGTGACCGTGGTCGTCGCCGTGGCCGTGGTCGTCGTCGTGGTCGCCGTGCTGATCCCAGTCGTGGTCGTGGCTGTGATCGTCGTCGTGGCAGTCGTCGTCGCCGTCGTCACCGTGGTGGTCGTCGTGGTCGCCGTGCTTGCGGCTCTCGAGCTTCGCGTCCTCGCGCGCCGCCACCACGTTCGGCAGCACGTTCCAGGTGAGGGTCACCAGGCTGTCGAAGTAGCCCGCGTTGTTGATCGTCCCCTCCGGGTAGGTCGGCGACTTCGTCTTCAGGTCGTAGCGGAACGTCCAGCCGCGCAGCACGAGGCCGCCGTTGGGCGCGCCCTGGCCGACGTACTGCGGCGCGATCGACACCGGCGCGCCGGTCGCCGGCACGTAGGTCTCGGTCAGCTTCAGCGACACCTGGTTGCCGATCGTGCGGGTCACGTTGTGGCCGTCGCACGAGAAGATCCACAGCCGGTGCGGGATCGTCGAGCCGACCTCGAACAGGTTCAGCGCGTCGGCATCGGTGGCCGGATCGTCGGCGCGGTTGTCGTCCGACAGCGGCTGGCGGAACGCGAGGCGCAGCGCGGGCAGCACGTTGACCGTGATGTTCGCGGTGGTCCGGTTGCCGGCCGCGTCGGTCGCCGTGCACGTCACGGTGTTCGCGCCGACGCTGGTGCCGGCAACGTTGCCGCAGGTGACCGTCACGCCCATGCCGCACGAGTCGGTGGCGGTCGGCAGCGCGAAGGCGACCGCGCCGCCGCCGCAGTTGCCGACGACCGTGCGCGGGCCGAGGCTCGCCGCGTCGAAGACCGGGCGGGTCGTGTCGCGCACCGTCACGAGGTTCGCGCAGCTCGTCGTGTTGCCGGCCTCGTCGACGGCCGCGTGGGTCGCCGCGTTGGTGCCGACCGGCCACGCGCCGATCGCCGGGTCGGTGACCGTCACGTTCGTGCAGACATCGGCGCCGGTCGCGTGGCCGGTGTCGACGTTCGCCGCCTGGCCGTGGCCGGTGCACTCGACGACCACGTCGGGCGGGCACGACAGCGTCGGGTCGGTGGTGTCGACCACCGTCACCGTGCTGCTGCAGCTCGCGTCGTTGCCGGAGCCGTCGGTGGCGGCCTGCGTGATCGTCGACGTGCCGAGCGGGTAGACCCAGTCCGCGCCGGGCGTGCCGCTGATCGTCACGTCGCTGCAGAGGTCGCCGCCGGTCGCCGGCGGCAGCGCGAAGCCGGTCGCCGCGTGGTTCGCGTTGCACTCGACCGTCGCGGGCGCCGGGCAGGTCACCGACGGGTCGGTGGTGTCCGTGATCGTCACGGTCGAGTCGCACGAGCCGGTGTTGCCGCAGGTGTCGCTGGCGGTGAACGAGACCGGCGTCGAGCCGACCGGGTACATCGCCTGCGTCGGGCCGCTGGTCGGCAGGTCGCCGAGGCAGGCGTCGGTCGCCATCGCGCCGAGGTTGACCGCCGTCTCCGGACCGGTGCACTCGGTGGTGACCGGCGCCGGGCAGGTGACCGTCGGGTTCGTGTGGTCCTCGACCGACAGGTGCGCGTGGGTCTGGGCGTCGTTGCCGAACGTGTCGGTCGCGGTCCAGGTCACGTCGGCGCTGCCGGTCGCGCCGCCGCAGCCGTCGGCCAGCGCGGTGAAGTCGTTGGCGAGCGTCACCGACGAGCAGGTGTCGGACGCCTGCGCGCTGCCGAGCCACGCGTCGACCGCCGCCGGCGCCGCCGCGTTGCACTCGACCGTGAGGTCCTGCGGCGCGACGGTGAAGGTCGGGTCGTCGTGGTCGACGATGTCGATCTCGCGGCCGCAGGTCGCGCTCGCCTCGCCGTCGCTGACGACCAGCGTGACCTGGCAGGCGAACGGCCACTGCGGGTTGGCGCTGTCGACCGACATCGTCGTCATCACCGCGGCGGGGTCGCCGAAGGCGCCGCCCGGGCAGTTGGTCGACCACGCGTAGGTGAGCGGGTCGTGGTCGGCGTCCGCCGCGGCGCTGCCGTCGACGGCGAACTGGACCGCGCCGCCGTTGCACGCCTCGACCTCGGCCGGCAGCGGCAGGGCGCAGGTCGGCGGCGTGTTGAGGTGCTGCACGGTGACCGTGGTGCACTTCGTGTCGGTGCGCGCGAACGGGTCCGTCACCTTGAGGCAGACGCTGTAAACGGTGCCGACCGCCGCGTTCGCCGGGATGTTGAACACCGGCGTGATCAGGTTGGTGTCGGTGAACGTGCCGTTGTTGTCGAGGTCCCAGCCGAAGGTGATCGCGTCACCGTCGGGGTCGCTCGAGCCGCTGCCGTCGAGCAGCACCATCGCGCCCGGGCGGCCGACGTACGGGCCGCCGGGGTTGGCGACCGGCGCGTGGTTGCCGATCTCGACCGTCGAGAACGCGACGCGCGCGCACGGCTGGGTCGCGCCGCCGTCGTTGCGGACGTCGGTGACCTGCACCGCGATCGAGAACGTGCCGGTGTTCGGGAAGCTGACCGTCGGCTGCGCGCCGATCGCGTCGTCGAACTGGCCGTCGTTGTCGAGGTCCCAGGCGTAGACGAGGTCGTCACCGTCCGGATCCGAGCTGCCGGTCGCGTCGAGCTGGAACGGCTGGTCGTGGGTCGCCAGGTACGGGCCGCCGGCCGACGGGTGCGGGCAGTTGTTCGGCGGCTTCGTCTCGATGCTGCAGGTCGCGATCGAGGTCTGCGGACCGCCGAGCGCGATCGGGTTGTCGTCGGTGACGCGCAGCGCGACCGGGTGCTGGCCGTAGACCTGGTAGCCGCCGACCTTGGTGCCCTGGACGCCGGTCGCGTCGGTGTCGAAGTGGGTGATGTCGTAGTTGAAGTCCCACTCGTACGAGACGATGTGGCGGTTGAGGTCCGGGTGCGTCGAGCACGACCCGTCGAGGACGATGTTCTGGTTGTTGTCCCAGGTGAAGCCGCAGTTGCAGATCGCGGCCTGCGGCGGGATCGTGGTCACGCCCTTCGACAGGATGAGGACGTCCCAGCCGGCCGCCATCGGGCCCGACTGCGCGTTGTTGCCGTACTGGTCGCTCCACGAGCCGTTGGCGGCCTGGCGGCGGACCAGGTTCGTCGCGAGGCCCTCCTGGGCCTGGCCCGGCGGCGTGTAGTACCAGTCGAAGCTGTTGGCGGTCTGCGCGCCGTGCACGTAGTCGTAGTCGGTGATGCGGAGGATGTTCGGCTGCGGCTTCCGCATCGCCTTCATGATCCCGTACATCGCGTAGCTGTTGCCGAGGCCGACGTTCCAGGCGCCGCCGCTGCCGTAGTTCTCGAGCGCCCAGTTGCGATAGAGGAAGCCGAGCGCGGCCTGCACCTCGGGGTGGGCCGGCGAGTCGCCCTCGAAGTAGTGGAAGAGCATGCCGGCCGCCGTCTTCACGTGGTTGACGTAGGCGTCGTTCGCGCTCTGGTAGCCCCAGCCGCCGTTGTACTGGTCGGCCGCCGTGTGGCGGGTGTAGCTCATGAAGAACGGCGCCTCGGAGCGGACGAACGCCGGCGTCTTGATCGCCATGTTGTCCTCGCCGGCGGCGATCGCGAGCAACGCCCACTGGTTGGTCGAGCCGTCCGCGGTCTGGCTGTTGGCGGTGTACTGCCAGCCGCCGCGCGAGCCGTTGGCGGCGTTCTCCGACTGGCCGTAGGCGAACCACTCGGCCACGTCCTGCGAGAGGTCCTTGTACGTGTGGCCGTGGATCGCCGGGTTGTTGCCGACCAAGGACTCGCGGTTGGGCGTGCCGCTCGACGCGACCGCGACGCCGCAGATGCCGTTCTGGTAGGTGTCGTCGGGGCCGTAGGTGATGCCGACGCCGTCGAGGTTGTAGTCGGGGTTGCCGTGGGCCTGCGTCGAGATCGGCCGCGCGACCGCGTTGCCGCCGATGATGTAGTTGAGCGCGCGCTGCGTGTCCTCGACGTACGGGTCGGTCGCGTAGTCCTTGTTCGGCTTGCTGCCGTGGAGCTCGAACGCGTCGAGCGGCGTGCAGGTGGAGTAGAGGTTGCTCCAGAAGCCGTAGCTCTGCGCGTAGCCGGGCGACCCGTCGGGGAACGTCGACCGGGTCATCGTCGTGTGCAGGTACCAGAGGCCCTGATCGATCGCCATGTCGATCCGGACGTCCATCTTGTTCGGATCCATGTTGTAGGGCGCGACGCCGGGCAGCGCGCCCGAGTCGTCGATCTTCACCCGGTAGGTCGCCTGCGCGACCGTCGCCGGCGTGGCGGTGTTGCGCACCGACAGCGTGGCGATGAAGACCTGGCCGACCGCGCCGGTGTAGACGTGATCGACGCCGAGGTTGTACGGGTTGGCGATGTTGGTCCACGCCATCGGCGGGCTGCCGTCGCCGAAGTCCCACATGTACTGGTTGGCGCCGTAGCGCGCGATGCCCTTCAGCGTGTGGGTCGCGCCGCTGTACGTGCGGTGCGGGATGGTCGGGTTCGCCGGCACCCACGGGACGGTGATCGCCTGCATGGCGCAGGAGCCCGGGTCGTCCTTGCAGCTATCGACGCCGTTGCAGACGCCGTCGCTGTCGTTGTCGCGGCTCGCGTCGGCGGCCTCGCACAGATCGCCGACGTGGTTGCCGTTGCAGTCGGCCTGATCGACGTTGGCGACCGCGGCGCAGTTGTCGACCGCATCGCAGACGCCGTCGCGATCGGTGTCGGCGCCGGCGGCGCCGAGCGTGTTGCACGCATCGCCCTGACCGTCGCCGTTGCAGTCCGACTGCAGGGGGTTGAAGACGCCGACGCAGTTGTCGGTCGAGTCGTCGACCCCGTCGGCGTCGGCGTCGGCGGCCCAGGCCGCGGGCACGGCAAGGGCCAGACCGGCGACCACGGTCAGCAGCGAAACCAGCCAGATCGAGGGCCGAACGCTCGTTTGGGTTGCGACGCTTTTCACGTTTTCACCATCCCTTGAGCACATAGGACTCCAGCCGCGCGCGGTGCTCAGCCGCGGCGGTACGGTCAGGTCCCCGGATCACGATGAACCTCCTGACCGGGGTCTGGATTACAGAAGACTGGAGGCCCGGTCAACGGAAAGTAACAGAAATGTAGCGCCTCAGGGCAATGATGATAGTGGAGTCAAATAGTTAGAAAGTGTCATGTGACCGACTACGTGTGCGTGTTTCTCCGATTATGTGCCTGTAACAACGCGATTCAGCGATCACCCGCCAGGGCGTAGATGGGGCAGCCCGCAGGGTGGTGCAGCCGTTGCGGCCGGACCATGCGAGCTCCTCTGTCGGGAAGGCTCTGGGGCGCGGAGAGATCCCGGCGCGGCTACAGTGCGGCGATGCGCCAGAAGGTCGATCGAGAGGCAGCGGCCGCGGAGCTGGTGCCCGGCGCGCCGATCGAGCTGCTGAAGGATCTGCACCTGCTCACGCGCGACGGCGACCTCAACGCCGACGCGCGCCGCAAGGCGAAGCAGATCCGTCACCTGCTCCAGCTCCTGCGGCCGGCGCTCGACGACGTCTATGCGCGGCACGCGGACCCGGTGCTCGTCGACTGCGGCGCGGGCAAGAGCTACCTCGGCTTCCTGCTGTACGCGCACCGGCTGGGGCGCGAGGCGGCGGGCCGGCTGTACGCGGTCGAGAGCCGGCCGGAGCTGGTCGCCGGCGCGCGCGAGCGGGCGGCGCGGTTCGGCTACGAGCGGATGACGACGATCGAGGGGACGATCGCCGGCGCCGCGCTGCCCGAGCGGATGCACGTGGTGACCGCGCTGCACGCGTGCGACACCGCCACCGACGACGCGATCGTGCGCGGCATCGGCGCCGGCGCCGACTGGATCGCGGTCGTGCCGTGCTGCCAGGCGGAGGTGGCGCGGCAGCTCGACGAGCGCGGACCGGGCGAGCCGGCGCTGGCGGCGCTGTGCGCGCACCCGTGGCACCGCCGCGAGCTCGGCTCGCACCTGACCAACGTCGCGCGCGCGCTCGCGCTCGAGGCGCACGGCTACCAGGTCACCGTCACCGAGCTGACCGGCTGGGAGCACTCGCTCAAGAACGAGCTGATCGTCGGCAAGCGGGTCCAGCGGTACGACCGCGCGGCGCAGGCGCGGCTCGACGAGCTGTGCGCGCGGTTCGGCGTCGAGCCGGCGATCGTGCGCGGCCTTCATGCTTCCTTCACGAGCCCGGCGGCGGCCGGCGGCTAGGGTCGACTATGGTTGGGGGATGCGGATCGGCATCGCGGTCGTGGCGCTCGCGGGCGTGGCCGCAGGCGCGAGCGTGGCCGGCTGCGGGCGGAAGGAGGTCGAGGAGGCGGAGGAGGCGCCGCCCGCGCACGTGCGCTGCGCGGCGGCCGCGGCGGCGACGCTCGCCGACACCACGCTGCTGCGCGGCGAGATCGAGCCGCCGCCGCGCGCGGAGCAGGTGGTGGCGGCGCCGGTCGGCGGGCGGATCGCGCGGATCGCCGTCGACGAGGGGGACGTGGTCGCCGCCGGGGCGGAGATCGCGGTCATCGAGGACCCGGGCCTGGGCGCGGCGGCGAACGAGAGCGGCGCGGAGCTCGCGGCGGCGGAGGCGGAGCTGAAGGCCGCGACCATCGAGCGCGAGCGGCAGGCGAAGCTGGTGGCGGCGGGCATCGGCCCGCAGGGAGACCTCGACGACGCGATCGGGCGCGAGGCGTCGGCGCGGGGCGCGCGCGACGCGGCCCTGTCGCGGCGGACGCTCGCGCGCAGCCAGACGGCGCGGGCGGTGCTGCGGGCGGCCCGCGCCGCGACCGTGCTCCACGTCTTCCGGCGGGCGGGCGAGCTGATCGACGTCTCCGATCCCGGCAGCGCGGCGATCGCCGAGCTGGCCGACCTGTCGGTGCTCGAGCTGCGCGCGCAGGTGACCGGCCGCGACCTGGTCGGGCTCGCGGCGGGGGACGCCGCGGAGGTGACGCTCGACGCGCTGCCGGGCGTGACCCTGCACGGCACGATCGCGGCGGTGTCCCCGGCGATCGATCCGGCGACGTCGCTCGGCACGGTGCGCGTGCGGCTCGACCTCGGCGGCGGGCCGCGGCCGGCGGTCGGGCTGCCCGGCGTGGCGGTCGTCCGCCGCGCGCCGCGCACGGCGGTGACGGTG
>DASZXE010000501.1:0-3303 GCA_035546475.1 Kofleriaceae bacterium | reverse complement strand
CGACGGGGTAAGCGACGCGGTGAACGAGAGGGCTTCGGCAAAGCTGACGTCGAGCGACTGCACGATCGCCGCATCGTGATCCCCGCCAGCCCCTCCGGATAGGGGCGCGACCCACTAACTGATCGGCATTGGTGCTAGCCTGCGCGCGATGACCGCTCCGCCGACGACGGGCCCCGTGGCCGCACGCCTGCGCGACCTGATCGATCGCTACGATGCGCTGCTGTTCGACGCGTTCGGCGTGCTGGTCGATCAGGCCGGCGCGCGCGACGGCGCCCGCGACGCGATCGCCGCGGTCCGCGCCGCCGGGCGGCCGCTCGCGATCGTCACCAACGACACGTCGCGGCTGCCGGCGACCGCCGCCGCGCGCTTCACCCGGCTCGGCTTGCCGATCGGCGCCGACGAGGTCATCGGACCCGGCCTGCTCCTGCCCGGGCACGTCCGCGCCCACGCGCTCGCCGGCGCCCGCACGATCGTCCTCGGCACCGGCGATTCGCACGCGTACGCGGCCGCCGCCGGCCTCGAGGTCGTCGACCCGCGCGCGCTCGGCGACGGCGCGCTCGACGTCGACGCGGTGCTCGTCTGCGACGACGACGGCTTCGACTTCCTGCCGGCGATGAACGCCACGCTCACCGCGTGCGTGCGCGCGCTCGACCGCGGCCGCGCGCTCGCGCTGGTCGCGCCCAACCCCGACCTCGTCTATCCGCGCGGCGGCGACGCGCTCGGCTTCACCGCCGGCGCCATGGTCCTGATGCTGGAAGCCGCGCTCGCCCGCCGGTACCGGCCGGCACCGCGCTTCACCACGCTGGGCAAGCCGGAGCCCGGCCTCTTCGAGCTGGCGCGCGCCCGCCTGCCCGCCGGCGCGCGGCTCGTGATGATCGGAGACCAGCTCGAGACCGACATCGCCGGCGCCCGCGCCGCCGGCGTCGACGGCGCGCTCGTCACCGGCGTCTCGATCTGGCGCGACGGCGCCGCCCCGCCCGACCGCGCCCCGCAGTGGCTCCTCGCCGACCTGCGCTGATCGCGCGCCGTCAGCGCAGCGCGGCGCGCAGCAGACGCGCGAGCGGCCCGCGCGGCCCGACCGCGATCGTCGCCAGCCCGAGCCAGCCGGCGAGCGCGCGCAGCTCGGCGGCCAGCGCCGGCGCCACCGTCGCCGCCGGCGTGTGCGCCTCGGGGAACGCGCCCTGCACGCGCAGCACGCCCGCCGCCCGATCGGCCTTGAGATCGACGCGCGCCACCAGCCGGTCGCCGAGGAGGAACGGCAGCACGTAGTAGCCGAAGCGCCGCTTCGGCGCCGGCGTGTAGATCTCGATCCGGTAGTGGAAGTCGAACACGCGGTGCGCGCGGTCGCGATCCCACACGAGCGAGTCGAACGGGCTCATCAGCACCGCGCCGCCGGCGGCGCGCGGGACCACCGCCGCCGGATCGAGGTACGCCGGCGCGTCCCAGCCCTCGACCTCGACCGGCACGATCGCGCCCGCCTCGACGAGCTCCGCCACCCGCGGTCGCGCCGCCCGCGCCTTCAGGTGGAAGTAGGCGGCGAGGTCCGCCGCGGTCGCCACGCCGAGCGCGCGCGCCGCCCGCCGCAGCAGCTCGCGGTGCGCCTCCTCGACCGACGGCGTCGGCGCCGCCAGCACCGCGGCCGGCAGCACGCGCTCCGGCAGGTCGTAGACCCGCTCGAAGCTGCCCGCGCGGCGCGTCGCCGTCAGCTCGCCGGCCCAGAACAGCGACTCGACGGCGATCTTCCCCTCGCTCCACTCCCACCAGCCGCTGCGCGGCCGCCGGCCACCGCCCTCGAGCTCGCCGGCCGACAGCGGCCCGCGCGCCCGGATCTGCGCCAGCACCTCGTCGCAGAAGCCGCGCCCGCGCCGCAGCATCGCCCGGACCTGCGGCCACACGTGCTCGCCGCGGCGGGCGGCCTCCATCCGCCAGCGCAGCCACGGCTGCAGCTCGACCACGCACAGGCTCGCCTCGTGCCCCCAGTACTCGAACAGCTCGCGCCGCGCGATCGCCCCGGCGAGCAGCTCGCGCGGGTGCGCGCCGAGCCGCGCGAACAGGAGCAGCTCGTGCGCGCGCGCGACCACGTTGACCGAGTCGAGCTGCACGACCTGCAGGCGCTCGAACATCCGCCGCAGCGCCGCCGGCCCCGGCCGCGCCGGCCGCGCGCCCGCGAGCCCCTGCGCCGCCAGCGCGATCCGCCGCGCCTCGGACGCACCGAGCGATCGTGAAGCCTTCACCGCGCCCAACGTACTACGCCCGCCAGCGACGACGTCGACGCCGGCTCACCGCCGCCGGTGCGGCGCCTTCCGCTACAATCGGACGGCGCGGACGACCCGCGCGTCGATGGAGCAGTTCGGCAAATACACGCTCGTCCGCAAGGTCGGCGCCGGCGGCATGGCCGAGGTCTACCTGGCCCGGACCATGGTCGCCCAGGGCCTGGCCAAGACGCTCGTCATCAAGAAGATCCACACCGCCTACGCGCGCAGCCGCCAGTTCGTCCACATGTTCGTCGACGAGGCCAAGATCGCGCTCGGCCTCAACCACCCGAACATCGTGCAGGTCTTCGACTTCGGCGTGGTCGGCGACACCTACTTCCTGGCGATGGAGCACGTCGAGGGCCTCGACGTCCTCCGGCTCCTCCAGGATTGCGTGCAGGAGCGGCGCCGCGTGCCGTACGGCCTCGCGTCGTACGTCGTGCAGCAGGTCGCCAAGGGCCTCGACTACGCCCACCGCAAGACCGACGAGTTCGGCGAGCCGCTCGCGATCGTCCACCGCGACATCTCCCCGCAGAACGTCCTCGTCTCGTGGGACGGCGCGGTCAAGATCGTCGACTTCGGCATCGCCCGCGCCCGCGACGTCCACGAGGAGGAGGGCGTCATCAAGGGCAAGTTCGCGTACATGTCGCCCGAGCAGGCGCGCGGCGAGCCGGTCGACTGCCGCTCGGACGTCTTCAGCGCCGGCATCGTCCTCTACGAGCTGGTCTGCGCGCGCCCGCTGTTCGCCGGCCGCGGCAAGGAGGCGCTCGAGCAGGTGAAGGCCGGCGCCATCCCGCCGCCGCGCGAGCACGCGCCCGACCTGCCCGAGTCGCTCGAGCGCGTGCTCCTGCGCGCCCTCGCCTTCCACAAGGACGATCGCTACCAGAACGCCCGCGAGCTGCAGCTCGACCTCGGCCGCTTCCAGCTCGAGCACGGCATGCGCACCGGCCTACCGGTCGACTCGGCGACGCTCGCGAGCTTCGTCGCGTCGGTGGTGCCGGCCGAGCGGCGCGGACCGGCGGCGCGGCCGCCGCTGTCGTCGAACCCGGCG
>DASZXE010000500.1:0-5175 GCA_035546475.1 Kofleriaceae bacterium | reverse complement strand
CGGCGCGCGCGGCGGCGCGTGACGGTCAGTCGTCGAGGACGGCGGCGAAGCTGGCGAAGAAGGACTTGACCTCGTCGGTCGGGACCTTCTCGCGGGCGAGGGTGGGCAGGTCGATGACCTCGAGGAGCTCGTCGGGGACCTCGAGCAGGAAGCGCGACGGCGTGCGCGCGACCGAGCGGCCGCGGGTGACGCGGGTGCACGCGCGGGTCAGGTAGAGCTTGCGCTGGGCGCGGGTGATGCCGACGTAGCAGAGGCGGCGCTCCTCGCTGACGTCGCTGGCGTGGTCCTCGGCCAGCACGTCGGTGACCTGCGGGTTGAGCGTGCGCGCGTGGGGCAGCAGCTCCTCCTCGAGGCCGACCATGAAGACGACCGGGAACTCGAGGCCCTTCGCGCCGTGGAGCGTCGTCATCGTGACCTTGTCGCCGCCGGCCTCGGAGTCGTCGCTGGTCTCGAGCGAGAGGCGGCGGAGGTACTCGCCGAGCGCGTCGACGCCGGGTGACCGCTCGGCGAAGCGGGCGAGCGAGCCGAGCAGGCCCTCGACGTTGTCGATGCGGCGCTGGGCGGCCGACTGCGAGGGCGACGCGTCGCGGAGGTCGTCGTGGAGGCGGATGTCCTCGAGGAGCGCGCGGGTGGCGGCGACCGCGCCGACCTCGCGCAGGCCGCGGGCGAGGCGGGTGATGGTGGCGACGAGGTCGGCGATGCCGCGGCGGACGGCGGGCCGGAGGTCGAGGGCGGCGCGGTCCTCGGCGGCGGCGGTGGTGACGGCGTGGGCGCGCGCGGGGGCGGAGCCGGGGCCCCAGCCGTCGGGGTCGTCGTCGTTGTCGTCGTTGTCGTCGTTGTCGTCGTCCGGCGCCGCCACGCCGGCGGCGCGCGCGGGGGCGGAGCCGGGGCCCCAGCCGTCGGGGTCGTCGTCGTCGCCGCCGCCCGGAGCGGCAGCCGGCGCGGGAGCCGGAGCCCGAACGGGCGCGGGAGCCGCGGCAGCGGGGCCGAAGAGGCCCGGGCGATCGTCTTCGGCGACGACGGCGCGCAGGGCGTCGAACAGCGTCTGGTGCCGGCCGTGCGCCAGCGCCGCCAGCCGCGCCACGCTCGCCGCGCCGATCCCGCGCGCCGGATAGTTGATCACCCGCCGCAGCGAGACCTCGTCGCGGGGGTTCAGCGCCACCCGCAGGTAGGCGATGACGTCCTTCACCTCCTTGCGCTCGAAGAACTCCTGGCCGCCGACCATCGTGTACGGCACCTGCAACTGGCGCAGCTCGTCCTCGAGCCCCTTCGCCTGCAGGTTCGAGCGGTAGAGCACCGCCATGTCCTCCCAGCGGCGGCCGCCCTCGTGCAGGCGCCGCAGCTCCTGCGCCACCCACTTCGCCTCCTGCTCGACGTCGGCGGCGACCGCGTGGGTGATCGGCTCGCCCGCGCCGAGGTCCGACCAGAGCACCTTGCCGTGGCGCTGGGCGTTGTGGGCGATGACCGCGTTCGCCGCCGCCAGGATCGTCTTCGTCGAGCGGTAGTTCTGCTCGAGCTTGACGATCTTCGCCCCGGCGAACGCGTCGCCGAACTTGAGAATGCCGGTCGGGTCGGCGCCGCGCCACGCGTAGATCGACTGGTCGTCGTCGCCGACGACCGTCAGGTTCTCGTGCAGCGCCACCAGCTCGCGCACCAGCCCGAGCTGCGCCCGGTTGGTGTCCTGGAACTCGTCGACCAGCACGAAGCGGAACCGGCTCTGCCAGCGCGCGCGCACCTCCGGATCGCGCGCCATCAGGTGGACCGGCTCGACGATCAGGTCGTCGAAGTCGTACGCCGCGTACGCGCGCAGCGCCTCCTGGTAGCGCGGGTAGATCTCGGCGGTGATCCAGTCGTACTCGTCGCCCTCGCGCGGCTGGTACTCCTCGGGCAGGACCATGCCGTTCTTGGCGAGCGAGATGCGCGTCAGGATCGCCTTCACGTCGAAGCGCCGCTCGCCGTCCTTCCCCAGGTCCTTCACCGTCCGCATCAGCTCGCGGACCACGCCGAGCTGGTCGGCCTGGTCGTAGACCGCGAAGCCGCGCGGGTAGCCGAGCGACTTCCGCTCCTGCCGCAGGATGTGCAGCCCGAGCGCGTGGAAGGTACCCATCGTCAGCTTGTTCGCGGTGCGGCGGTCGCCGAGCAGGTGGCCGATGCGCTCGCGCATCTCCTCGGCCGCCTTGTTCGTGAAGGTCAGGGCGGCGATCGCGTCGGCCGGGATGCCGGTGTCGAGGAGGTGGGCGATCCGGTAGGTGATGACGCGCGTCTTCCCCGAGCCGGCGCCCGCCAGGACCAGGAGCGGGCCGCCGCCGTGTACCACCGCCTCGCGCTGGGGGGGGTTCAGCTTGCTGGTGTCGACGGCCACGGGGGCGTGACGCTACGGATCGCGGCCGGCCAGGTCAATGACCTCCTCGCCGGGGCGGCCGCCGTGCGTTAACCGCCACGAATTTCGGGTGGACCGACCTCGTTTGCTACCATGGCCGGGTGGATCACGAGGCGCGCTACCGGGAGCTCGTCCGCGAGCTCGAGGCGGAGTTCCCCCGCCTGCGTCTGGTGAAGAAGCGCGACGCGTGGAGTCAGCGTCTGATCCACCGCGTCCTCGTCGTCGTCACCTTCGGCGGCATGCGTGGCTACCTGCGCGACTACCAGACGACGATCGGGCGGACGATCTACCTGACCGACGACTGGGACGACCGCGACCCGCGCGACCGCTACTGCACGCTGCGCCACGAGGCGGTCCACCTGCGCCAGTTCCGCCGCTACTCGCTGCCCGGCATGGCGCTCCTCTACGTGCTCCTGCCGCTGCCGTTCGGGATCTCGTACTTCCGCGCCCGCTTCGAGCGCGAGGCGTACGAGGAGTCGATCCGCGCCGCCGCCGAGGTCTGGGGCCCGGGTGCGCCGGCCGAGGCCGGCTACCGCGCGCACGTGATCGATCAGTTCGTCGGCCCGGCGTACGGCTGGATGTGGCCCTTCCGGCGCGCGCTCGAACGGTGGTACGACGGCGTCCTCGCCTCGCTGCCCGCGCCGTCGAGCCCGGGAGCGCGATGAGCGCGATGAGGACCCGTGGCTGATCCGATCGTCGGCATCGATCTCGGGACGACCAACTCGGTCGTCGCCGCCTGTGACGCCAGCGGCATGCCCAAGGTGCTGGTCGACGCCTCGGGCGTGAAGATCCACCCGTCGGTGGTGTCGTTCCACCCGAACGGGTCGGTCATCGTCGGCGTCGAGGGCAAACAGCGGCGGATCATCGACCCGCGCAACACGGTCTACTCGGCCAAGCGGCTGATCGGCCGGCCGTTCCGCTCGCGCGAGATCCAGGCGGCGCAGGCGCGCATGCCGTACCTGCTCAAGGAGGGCCAGAACCAGCAGCCGGTGATCATCACCCGCGGCGGCGAGTTCGCGGTGCCGGAGATCTCCGCGATCATCCTCGACCACGTGCGCAACGCGGCCGCGTTCGCGCTCGGCGAGGAGGTGACCCGCGCCGTCGTCACGGTGCCGGCCAGCTTCAACGACGCCCAGCGGTCGGCGACGGCGACCGCCGGCGCGATCGCCGGCATCACGGTGGCGCGGGTGCTGAACGAGCCGACGGCGGCGGCGCTCGCCTACGGCTACCAGCGCCAGTTGAACCGGATGATCGCGGTCTACGACTTCGGCGGCGGCACGTGCGACATCACGGTGCTGCGGCTGCAGGACCAGGTCTACGAGGTGCTGGGGACGGCGGGCGACACCTTCCTCGGCGGTGACGACATCGACGAGGTGCTGATGCAGCACATGGCGGACGCCTTCCTGGCCCGCCACCGCATCGACCTGCGCGACAACGAGATCGCGATCATGCGGCTGCGGGCGGTCGCCGAGCAGACGAAGATCGAGCTGTCGCGGCGCACGCGGGCGATCGTGAAGGTCGACGAGGCGGCGTACGGGCCGGGCGGCGTGCCGATCAACCTCGAGATCGAGATCCACCGCGACGAGCTGGTGCAGAAGGCGCGGCCGATCATCGACCGCAGCTTCGTCGTCTGCGAGGAGGCGCTGCGGCTGGCGGGCGTGCAGCCGGGGCAGGTCGACGACATCGTGCTGGTCGGCGGCACGACGAAGATCCCGGCGGTGCGCGAGCGGGTGACGCAGTTCTTCCAGCGGGCGCCGCGTACCGACGTGAACGCCGAGGAGGCGGTGGCGCTCGGCGCCGCGCTGCAGGCGAGCGCGCTCGACCGGGTGCTCAGCCGCCGCCAGACCGGGCGGACGACGGTGCTGCCGCCGCCGGGGCCGCCGCCGGTGACCGCGCGGGCGGCGGCGCCACCGCCGCCGTCGCAGGCGCCGACCCGCATCGGGCTGGCGGTGCCGGATCCGACGGCGCCGATGGCGGCGGCGCCGGAGCCGTCCGAGCCGGCGACGCGGACGACGTCGCCGCTGGGAGTGGCGCCGATGCGGCTGCCGAGCGCGGGCGCGACGTCGACGGGCTTCGAGGCGCCGACGTCGATCGGTTCCGGCGGGCCGCCGACCGGGCAGGCGCTGCCGCCGGTGAAGCCGCGGTCGCCGATCGTGCCGAGCAACCTGCCGCCGCTGCCGTCGCCGCACCGCCCGCCGGCCGGGCCGGCGGCGAAGACGATGCTGGGCATCCCGGTGCAGCAGGGGCCGGCGGGGACGGGCTCGGGCTCGGGCTCGGCCTCGGGCGACGAGGTGACCGAGGTGAAGCGGGCGCCGAGCACGGCGCCGCGGCTGGCGCCTGCGCCGCCGGCGGACGTGGCGATCGACGCGCTGTTCGATGCGCTCGAGGCGCCGACGACGCCGATCGGGCAGCGGCCGGCGAGCGAGCCGATCGTGCCGCCGTACGTGCCGCCGCCGGTGGCGCCTGCGCCGCACGGCGGGCATGCCGGGCCGATCGTGCCGCCGTACGTGCCGCCGGCGGGGGCGCCGCAGGTCGGCACGCCGATGGTGCCGGCGGTGGCCGAGGACCTGATGCCGATGGTGGGCCTGCCGCGCGACGGCGGGCTCGGCGCCGTCGACGAGCCGACGGTCGCGGCGCCGATGGACGAGCTGCTCGCGCCGCCGTCGCCGGATGCGTTCGCGCCCGACCAGCAGCCGACGATGACGCTGGCGCCGCAGCCGGGCGAGGGCGCGGGACAGCCGAGGTTCACGCCGCTCGTGCCGCGGGCGGGCGAGGCGCCGGTGGTGCCGCCGATG
>DASZXE010000499.1:0-1637 GCA_035546475.1 Kofleriaceae bacterium | reverse complement strand
GACGCGCGCGGCCGTGCTCGAGGCCCGCGACGCGGCCCGGCTGCACGTCGCGGTGCACGGCGCGGTGACCACCGCCGGCGGCGCGCTCGCGCTGGCGGACGGGCCGCTGACCGCCGCCGAGATCCTCGCCGAGCGGGTCGCACCGCGCGAGGTCGTGCTCACCGGGTGCAGCACCGGCGGCGGCCGCGACCCGGAGGCGTGGGACGGCTTCCCCTCGGCGTTCCTGGCCGCCGGCAGCCGGGCGGTGGTGGCGACCGTGCGGACCGTCGGCGACGAGGACGCCGCCGAGCTGACCGCGCGCTACTACGCGCTGCCGGACGGCACCGACGCGATCGATCGGCTGGCGGCGGCGCAGCGGGCGCTCATCGCCGCCGGCCGGCCCGTCGACGCCTGGGCGAGCTTCGCCGTGTGGGGCGTGGCCGGCTGCGACGCGCGGTAGGACGGCGCCACCGGAAGCCTCCGGGAAGGAGGACGGATGAGCCATCGCCGATCGCAGCGCGGCGCTCCTCGAGTCACGCGCGGTAGCCCGTCGTGCCGCGCCGTGCGGTCGGCGCGGCTCCGGCGCGGCGCCGGCGCTGCTCCGGCCCTGCGCCGCTCCGCCCGGGACGGACGGAGCCTTCGTCGGCCGCGGTGAACGTCCGGTTCCGCCGGCTCCCGGCCGATCCGTCGTCGTCGCGTGGCGAGGGACCGGCTGGCTGTCCGGTTCACGGACAGCCGTCGAGGCCGGGCGGCAGCGCCTGCTCGGGCGTGCTGGCGTCGATCGAGAGGAGGAACGCCGCGAGGTCGGCCTTCTTCGCCGCGAGCCCCGCCGGCGTGCCCGACGCGAGCCACACCGGGTTGCCGGCGGTCGCGTGCGCCTGCCACGCGGGGCTGTCGAACAGCTCGCCGAGATCCTTCGCGCCGCCGTGGTGGAGGTACGGCGCGCCGACCTCCAGCCCGTGGAGCGACGGCACGTCGTCGCCGAGCCGGCCCTGCGCCCGCACCATCGCGCCGTTGACCAGCCGCTGCTCGAGCGCCGCCGCGCCGGAGGTGCCGACGTTGCGCAGCACGCACGCGACCTGGTTCGGCGCGAGCCGGGTGTCGTGCGCCGGGCCCGTCGAACCGGGCCGACGACGGCTGGCTGTCGATCGGCGTCGTGCGGAAGCTCCAGCCGGTGATCGCCGTGTTCGGCGCCCAGGTCGCCGGCGGCGATCGTCGATGAGACGGTGGTCGCGATCAGGCTCTGCGGCGCGCACAGGCCAGGCGCGGGCCAGCCGGGGCACCGCGGCCCGGGCCGACGGGATAGGCTCACGCCGTGGTCACCACCAGCCTCACGGCCCTGGCGCCCGGCCAGGTGATCGGCGAGCGCGACGTGATCCAGCGGCTCCTCGACCGCGGCGGCATGGGCGAGGTCTACGCGGCGCGGCGCCCGACCATCGACGACGAGGTCGCGCTCGAACGGCTCTTGCCGGCGCAGGACAGCCCGAACAACCGCCAGCGGTTCGCGATCGAGGCGCGCGCGGCCGCCCGCATCCGCCACCTGGACGTCGTCCGCATGTTCGACTTCGGCGAGGACGCGCGGCTCGGTCCCTACCTGGTGATGGAGCTGCTGGAGGGTCCCTTCTCGGTGCGCGCGGCCGCCGAGGCGCTCGCCCGCG
>DASZXE010000498.1:0-6999 GCA_035546475.1 Kofleriaceae bacterium | reverse complement strand
TCGTCGACGCCGAGCGCGCGCTCGTGCTGCCGCCGCACCGGCCGTGGTGCGACGCCGCCGGCGTGGTACGCGGCGTGGTGGTCGACGACGGCGCCGGCCTCGACCCCGCCTGGCGCGCCGACCTCGACCGCGTCGCCCGCGCGGCCGCCGCCCGCCTCGGCGCCCTCGGCTACCGCGGCGGCTTCGTCGTCGACGCGCTCGTCCACCGCGCCGCCGGCGGCCCGCGCCTGCACCCGCTCGTCGAGCTGAACCCGCGGCTCACCTTCGGCCTGGTCGCCCGCGCGTGGGCCGAGCGTACCGGCGCGCGCGTCTTCAGCCTCGGCGGCCCGCCACCCGCCGGCGCGCGCCCGCTCGTCCTCGCCCACGACGGCCCCTGGGCCGCGGGGACAGGATCCGGGGATCTAAGCCATCAATTCCAATAAGCAATTCGAGGCCACCGCGAAAATCGCTCGCAGCCGACATCCATGGCTCTCGTCGCCGTGAGGCGCACCCCGAGGTCGGCCCAAGCAAAACGCGCACGACAATCGAAGGATCGATCTTGCACGCATGCGCGCGACGCGATCGCGATCCGAGGCTCGCCTCACCCGCCTCACCGGAGAGCCTGGAGTCGGTTGAGATTTTTTCGCGGTGGACTCAAAAAATGAAGCCGGATCAATGGTTTGCGTACCCGGATCCTGTCCCCGCGATTCCTGTCCCCTGGGGGACAGGATCCTGGTGCGCAAGTTATTGATTCGGCGAAACTATTCGAGGGCACCGCGAAAAAAGCGCGACCGCCACCTGGCTGCCCGTCGTGGCGCCGATCAGTGGGTGACGACCCGCAGCTCGGTCACCCGGCCGACGTGAGGCAGCGGGTCGCCCGGCCGCCCGAGCCGGCCGCCCTGACCGTGGAACTCCGGGAACGGCTTCGCGGGGTCCACCATCGCGACGACGACCTCGCCGCGGCGGGTGAGGAACAGCACCGGCTCGAGCCCCTCGCCCGAGGTGGCCTCGAACCGCACGCTGATGCCGTTGCCGCCCACCGCCTCGACCGCGGCGCCGGGGCCGCCGAGCGCGGGCACCAGCCGGCGCACGCGCCACGCCCGCCGCTCGGTGTCGACGAAGTCGGGGGCGAGCTGCCCGAGCAGCCCGGCATCGACCGCCTGCGCCGGCACGCCGTCGATCGTCACCGCGATGCGCAGGTCCGCCGGGAGGTCGACCCGCGGCGGCGCCGGCGGCCGCGGCGTCCGCTTCGCCCCCGACGAGTCCTCGGCGCGCCCGCAGCCGGCCGCGCCGCCCGCCCCCGCCGCGGCGGCGAGCACCACCGCCGCCAGCACCGCCAGGATCGATCGCGGCCGGCCCATCCCGGGATTCTACCGCGCCCCGCGCCGCGCGACGGCTACTGGCAGACCGTCGCCTCAAGCGCGAGCGAGTCGTAGAAGAACGATGTCACGTCGGTGTCGTCGTTGTGCGACTGCAGCCGCACGCGCACGGTCTGGCCCGCGTACGACTGGCTGAACAGCCGCTGGAACGACGTCCAGCCGGTGGTCGCGCCGTCGTCGTCGACCGACAGCACGTTCTCCAGCACCGCGCCGCCGGTCGACACCAGGTCGACCTGCGAGTCGTCGTAGACGCCGGGGAAGAACTCGTCGGTGCGCACGTCGTACTTGCCGCGAAGGAGGAGCTGCGTCGTGCCGGCCGGGATCGCGACGTCCTGGTGCAGCTCGTCGTCGCCCGACTCGATGCCGCCGAGCCAGGCCTTGTTCGGCGCGGTGTCCTCGGGCACGCCGTCGTCGGCCGTGATCAGCGGATACATCGGATCGATCGGCGTCTCGCTCCAGCCGGTGCCGAGCGGCGCCGCGTCGAAGGTCGCGTTGGTCAGCCGCTGCAGGAGCATCGTCGTGCAGCCGGGGGCGTCGACGACCCTGGCGTCGATGTTGCTGGCGTCGATCGCGCCGGCGTCGATCGGCGTGCGGGCGTCGACCGACGGCGCGTCGACGTCCGAGGCGTCGGTGGTGCGGGCGTCGACGCGGCGGTGGGCGTCGACGTTGCCCTCGGAGCCGGCTGGCTCGGCCGTGGCGCAGGCACCCGCCGACAACATCAGGGTGGCAGCCGTCACGATCCAGCGAGTCGAGGACATGGGGCGCGAATTGTGGCAGGCGGTCGCCACGCCGCGCAATGCCTACCTTCGACGCCGCCGCTCACCACCTCTGACCGGTGCCGGGGGTCGGACTCGAACCGACACTCCAGTGAAGGAAGGGGCTTTTGAGACCCCCGAGTCTACCATTTCTCCACCCCGGCGAGCCCGCGCACTCTAGCACGGCCCTCGGCGCGCGTGCCGCTCGCGCGCCGGCCGCGCGTCTACCCACCCGCCTCGAGCAGCGCGGCCTCCAGCTCCTTGCGCGCGTGGCCGTCGCCCTTCGCGGTCGCGGCCTCGATGCCCCGCCGCAGCGTGGCGAGCGCGTCGTCCTTGCGGCCGACCTCGCCGTAGAGGCCCGCCGCCATCAGGTAGGCCGGCACGTAGTCGGGGAACCCGGCCAGCAGCTCGTCGAACGCGGCGGCGGCCTCCGCCAGCTCGCCGCGGCTGCGCAGCTCCATGGCCAGCCCGTAACGGGGGAACGGATCGCGCGGGTTGCGGGCGATGAACGTGCGAAACGTCGCGGCGCGATCGACAGCCATCGGCGGGCGCAGCATACCGCGCCCGGGCCGAGCGTGCTTCGCCACGCGCACGCGACCGGCGCGCGATCCGGGCGCCTCGTTTTCCCGCGACGCCGCGGGTGCCAAGCGCGATCATCCTGGTAGAACAACGGACGCTCCATGAAGCGGCGCTTCGCCACCTTCGTCGGGGTCGACCTCGGTGGCGCCCGGGGCAAGACCACCGCCGTCGCCCAGCTCGCGGCGACGCCGCACGGCCATGCCGCCGTCCGCTCGATCTCGACCCGCCACCAGGGCGCGCCGTGGGTCGACGAGACGCTGCTCGGCTACCTCGAGAGTCTCGCCGGCGACGATGTCGTCATCGCGATCGGCGCGCCGTTGACCGGCCCCGCCTGCAGCCGCTGCGTGCTGCCGGCCTGCCCCGGCGTCGCCGACTGCGTCGACCCCGCGGTCGTGTGGCTGCGCACCGCCGGCCGCGAGCTGACCGAGGACGCCGAGCTCGCCGACACCGTCGCCGCCGGCCAGACGACGACCGCGCTGCACGGCCACAGCCACCCGCGCGTGCGCATCCAGCCGTACGCGCACCGCGCGACCGAGCTGGTCGTCTGCTACGAGCGCGGCCTCCTGCCGGCGAGCGCGATCGGCCACGCGACCGGCCAGGTCGCGGCCCGCGCCGCCCACCTGCGCCGGCGCCTGCTGCGCGCGGGCTTCGCGCTCCACCAGAACCTGATCGAGGTGTCACCGCCGGCGACGATCGCCGCGCTGTTCGACCGCCGGCGCGCGCGCGGCTACAAGCGCGACGCCGATCCGTGGCAGACGCGCGCGATGATGGTCGAGTCGCTCGGCGATCTCGAGTTCGCGCCGGTCAGCCGCATGGCGCGCGAGGACGCGCTCCGCAACGACCACTGCTTCGAGGCGCTGATCGCCGCCTACACCGCGTACCTGTGGGCGCGCGACGGCTGGCAGATGCCGGAGCCGTCGCCGTTCACCGAGGACGGCTGGATCTGGACCCCGCCGCCCCCGGCTCACAAACGCTCGAGATAAGCGGACAGCGGCACCGACAGGCCGGCCGACATGCCGAGCTTCACGTCGGTGCCGTGGCTGTCGTCGGGCGGGTAGACGAGCACCGTCGCCGGTGACACGTACAGCTCGACGAGGTCCTCGACGTCGACGGCGAGGAAGACCGGGTGGACCATGATCGCGTTCGACTCCTTCGAGTCGAGCAGCGCGCGGTAGAGGATGCCCGACGCGGCGGCGCCGACCTTGAACGTCAGCCGGTCGCCCCACACCGACGGGCTCGCCCAGCCGAAGCCGACCTGCTCGGCGATCACCGGCACGCTGCGGCGGGTCTCGTCGTCGCGCGGCGTCGACGTCATCGCGCCGACGCCGACCGTCAGGTGGAAGAAGCCGCGCCACCGGTGGCGCCGGCGGAAGTCGTCGCCGTGGGCCGCCAGCCGCTCGGCGAACTTGCCGCCGTCGACGCGGATCATGTCGCCGTCGCGCTCGACCGACTCCTGCAGCGCGTGGATGATCTTCACCGTCCAGCAGTCGACCGAGCGGTCGTTCGCGCACGCGTTGCCGCCGCCCTGCAGCGACTCGATGAGCGAGTCGAGCCGCACCTTCGAGATGACGGCGAACAGCAGATCGACCGACATCGGCTCGTGCGTCTTCATCGCGTCGAGCACCGGCTCGAGGACGTCGTAGAGCGGCGCGGTGAACTCGCTGCCCTGGTAGCTGCCGAGGAGCCGCAGCGCGCCGATCACGTCGGACGCCTTCTCCTGCAGCCGCGACGTCCGCGCGACCCGCTCGAGGAGATCGAGCAGGCCGAGCAGGCGGATCGACGCCGAGCGGGCGAACTCGAGCTCGCCGTTGTCGAGGTCGGGGAACGCCTGGCGGAGCTGGGCGTCGAGCGCCGACAGGGCGCTGACCGCCTCGCGGTAGGCGTCGCGCAGCTCGCCGACCGAGTAGAGCGGCAGGTCGTCGAGCTCGAGCTTGCTGCCCGGCGTGCCGGCGGCCCCGTCGTCGTCGGACGAGCGCAGCCGCTTCATCACCGTCTCGATGCCGTGCACCGCGTGGTCGAGCCGCTTGATCGTCGGCGCCAGCCGCTGCGCGCTGCGGTCGAGCGCGGCCAGCGCGGCCGCCAGCGCGCCGGCGTCGTCGCCCCACTCCTTCAGCGCGTCGCGCGCCCGGCTGCGCACCTCCTTGGCGCGGCTGTCGGCGGCCAGCGCCGCGCCGGTGCCGGTGTCGAGGATCGCGAGCAGCGCCTCCAGGTGCGCGCGGTTGTCCCCCTCGATCACCATCCGCGACGTCGGGTCGTGCAGGAAGTCGCGGATGCCGGCGACCTTCGCCGACAGCGACGGCAGGTCGAGCTCCTCGCCGTAGGTGTCGGGATCGAGCAGGAGCTGGAGGTCGGCGATCGCGCCGTGCACCCTGGCGACGAGCGTCGTCGACCGATCGACGAGGTGCGTCCGCCACTCGTCGAGCACGAGGCCGGGCGTGCTGGCGAGGTCGGCGATCGAGCGCGACCGCTCGACCGCCTCGATCAGGCGGCGCAGGTCGATGGTGCCGGCGGCGCGCAGCGCCTTGGCGAGCCGCACGCCCTCGATGATGCCGTCGATGTGCAGCGCCGCCTGCGCGGTCGGTCCGTCGGCGAGCCGCTTGCACAGGTCGACGCCCGGGCCGTTCGGCCACGGGCACGGGATCGCGACGTCGCCGACGTCGTGCTCGCGGGCGAACAGGTTCGTCTCGCCGAGCTGCTGGTAGGCGAGGTCGACGAGGTACGTGCGGAGGAGCGGCGACATCGGGCCGCCCTCGCGCTGGCCGAGCGCGGTGCCGGCGGCGCGCAGGTCGGCGCCGATCTCCGGCGCCTTCAGCACCGCGTCGGTGTCGGGGTAGAGCGTGTCGACCAGGTTGGCGGCGACGAACGCGCGCACCACCGTCATCGCCAGGTCGGCGAACTTCTCGCGGCGCAAGGTCGACGGATCGGCGAGCAGCCGCGCGCCCTGGGCGAGCAGGTCGCGCATGTACTGGGTGCGGGCGCCGCCGCGGGCCCGCTCGAGCTCGTCGACGACCAGCTTGATCGCGGCCTGGCGCGCGCGGTCGAGCACGACGCTGACGACCAGGTCGGCGTCGAGGTGGCCGCGGCTCAGCGAGATGCCGGCGCTCGCCTGCGACGACGTCGTCGCCACCGCGACCGCGGCCGCCGCCGGCGCGCTGTCGTCGGGCTTGTCCATGAGCTGCGCGTTGCCGGTCTCGCGGAACTGCCACTCGGCCTCGTAGAAGAGGTCGGTGTGGATGAGCGCCTGCACGCACTGGCCGTCGTCGACCTTCGGCCCGCCGTTGTGCGCCGCGACGCACAGGTCGTCGAGCGCGACGCACGCGCTCTTGCGCGACGCATCGCACGCCAGCCGGTAGAAGTGGCTCGCCGCCGCCGCGTCGGCGCCGACGCCGGTGCCGTCGCGGAACCGCTTGCCGACCTTCTCGCACAGGTCCGGGTGCTGCGGGTCGCACTGCTTGCGCAGGTCGAACGTCTGGAACTGCTCGCAGATCGGCGCGCCCGGGTCCTCCGCGCAGAGGGTCGCGCAGCGGACCTTGCCGCCGATCTGGCAGGCCCGCGTCCACACCTCGCGCAGCTTCGCGGCGTCGGGCGCGAGCCCGTACGCCGTCGCGTCGTGGAAGGCGCGGACCGCGACGTCGCAGGCGACGAGGTCGCCGCGCTGGCAGCGGGCCTCGGACACCCTGCGCGCGCGCGCCGGGTCGGCGGCGATCTGCAGCGACGGGCGGCCCTTCAGCATCGCCTCGACGAGGCCGGGGCACAGGCCGTGGTCGGCCGTCTCGCAGATCGTGAGGAGCTGATCCATGAGCGGCTTGATCTTGTCGCCGTCCTTCGGGCCGAGGCCCTCGAGGCCGATGCGCACCTTCGCGATGCAGCCGACCTCGTCGCCGGCCGCGCAGCTCTTGTCGACGGCGGCCGGCAGGTCGGGGACCGCGCCGGCCCTGGTCGCGTGCTGGACGGCGAGGTCGCACGCGGCGCCGAGCTGATCCTTCAGGCAGATGACGAGGATCGCGTCGTCGGCGAGGTCGGTGAGCTCCTTCTTCTGCGCGCGGTCGGCTGCCTCGGCGGCCTTGTGCCTGTCCTCGGCCTCCTTGCGGGCGGCGAGGACGGCGTCGGCGAGCCGCTGGCGCTCGGCGAGGGCGGCGGCCTCGGCGGCGCGCGCCTCCGCCTCGGCGTCGGCGAGCCTCTTCCTCTCGGCGCGCGTCAGGTGGCGGCCGGGGACAGGCATGACGCCGGCGCCGGGGGCCGTCGCCGGTGCGGGCGCCGCGCCGGTGGCCGTGCCGGCGGGCGTGGCCGACGTCGTCGTGCCCGCC